>CAZVKD010000037.1:0-14263 GCA_964627675.1 uncultured Gemmatimonadaceae bacterium | reverse complement strand
CACCGCGGCGATGAACTCCGCCGCTCGCCGGATTTCGTCGGGCCCATCGTTGAAGCCTGGGACCAGCAGGGTGACGATCTCGAGCCAGAATCCGCGCTCGTATACCATGCGGATTCCCGAAAGGATGTTCTCGAGCACGCCCCCGAGTCGGCGGTACGATCGGTCAGACATGCTCTTGAGATCGATCTTGTAGCAGTCCGTGAAGGGCCGCAGGTAATCGAGGACCTCCGGTGTGGCGTTGCCGTTGGAGACGAAGGCCGTCAGGAGCCCTGCGCGGCGCGCCGACTGGAACACCTCGGCGGCCCATTCGGCCGTGATAAGCGGCTCGTTGTAGGACGACGCCACCACCTCCGCCCCGTAGCGGCGCGCCAGGGCGACGACATCGCCGGCCGACACGACCTCGGGTGACACGCCGGCCCCGGGATCCCGCAGCGCCTGCGATGTCAACCAGTTCTGGCAGTAATCACAGTGCAGATCGCATCCCAGCATTCCGAACGTGAGGGCGGCACGCCCCGGGCGAACATGGAAGAACGGCTTCTTTTCGATTGGATCGCACTGGATGCCCGCGACGTAGCCATGGGGTACGTACAGCACGCCGTCGCGATTGAAGCGCACCTTGCAAATGCCCCGGCGGCCCGGGCGGATGAGGCAGCGGTGCCCGCAGGCGACGCAGCGGACGCTGCCCTCTTCCTCGGGTACCACCAGGCTGCCCGGCTGGCAATGCTGGTCGAGCACGTCGGCGAGCGTGGCGCGCTCGGTACCCGTGCCGGGCTCGTATACTTGGGGCATGGAGCAAAGATACTGCGCTTTGGGCGCGCTGTTTGGCGTCCTCACCGGGTGCGCCGTGCTCCCGGCGGGGGGGCAGGCACGTGCCCCCGCTCCGCGGGGGGCGATTGACACCGCAGCCCTGGGAGCGCACGCGCGGTTTCTGGCGTCAGACCTCTTGCAAGGCCGCCGGGCCGGGAGCGCCGGCGCACAACTGGGGGCCGAATACATCCGGGCCGCGTGCGAGGCTCTCGGGCTGGAGGCGGTGGCGGGCTCCTACTTCCAGTCCGTGCCTCTGGTCGAGGCGGCGATTCGGAGCGGCGAACTCGCCGTGACCACGAGTGCAGGACGAGCCGTCTTCGAGTCGCCGCGGGATTTGGTGGTGGACCTCGGCAACGCGGCCTCGCTGGTGGGATTCGATGGCCCGGCGGTCTTCGCCCAAGCGCCGCTCGCACCGTGGGGGGACGTCCAAGGCGCCGTGGTGGTCACGGAAGAGATTGGCGATCGAACCGCCCTGGATACCCTGGCGGCCCGTGGCGCCGTGGGGCTGGTGCTTGCGGTTGCCGACGGCCGGCGGTACGACCTGTATGCCCGCAGCCGCGGCGAGACCAGGCTGACCCTGATGGATGGAAGGGTGGCGACGTCACTCCATCGAGCGTTGCCGACCGTGGTGGCGGGGCCGGCGGTCGCGGCCGCGATTCTGGGACCGGGGGCGGCCGGCGCGGCGCGCATCGCGCTGACGCTGGACGTGGTTCGCACCAGCACGCCGGATCGCAACGTGGCCTGCCTGCGACCGGGGAGCGACCCGCGGGCCCGCGACACCGCCATCGTTTTCACAGCGCACTTCGACCACCTTGGTGTCGGCCTCCCGGACGCGCGCGGTGATTCGGTGTACAACGGTTTCTCGGACAACGCCGCTGGCGTGGCGATGGTGCTCGGGATCGCGGCGGCCGTGCGCCGCGCCGATCCCGCGCCTCGCCACTCGATGCTGTTTCTCTTTTTCACCGCCGAGGAGCAGGGGCTGCTCGGGTCGGAATACTACACGGCCCACCCGCTCTGGCCTCTGGACCGAACCCGCGCCGTGATCAACCTGGATGCCGGGGCGCCGCCGGCTCCGCCGTCCAGCTGGCGCCTGGCCGGCGTTGTGGGCTCGGAGCTGGCACATCTGGCCGTTGATGTCGCGCTGGCCCACGGCTGGAGTGCCACGGTGACGGCGGCCACGCCGACCTCCGATCACTTCCCGTTCCTTCGAGCCGGTGTGCCGGCGGTGTTCGTCATCCCGGGACCGGGACCCTACGAGGGATTGTCCATGGACAGTTCTCGCGCGTTAAAGGCGAGGTGGGATGCCTACCACCAGCCGGGCGACGAATGGGCGCCCGGCTTTCCGCTGGCCGGGCTCGCCCGTTATGCGGAGTACGCCTGGTTGATCGGGGAAGCGCTCGATCGTCGCCCGGGGGACCCTGGCCGGCGTTCGATGCGGCGGGGTCGAGGCCGTGGCTGATCGAGGTTGGGCGGATCGCTGGCTGCCCGGCTTCCGGCCGTCTAAGATTTCACCCTTCTTGCCCCGCGACCGATCGGTGCGTGTGAGCGTCGTCCACTTCCGCCCCTTCAGCATACCACAAGCCGCCCGGCGGAAAGCTCGGGCTGCGTGATCCGTCTTCCGGCGCGCGCGATTCTGCGCTTTCGCTTCGCCATCATTGGATTCTGGGCACTGGTGGCGGCGCTTGCCGTTCCCGGCGCCCGTCGGGCCGGGAACGTATTGCGAGTCGAAGGCCAGGCCTCCGCCACCGAGTCGGAGCAGGTCTACCGGCTGGTGCGCGAGGCGTTCGCGCAGCCCGTCGCGCAGTACTTCGCCATCACGGTTCAGGGGCCGATTCCCGTGGACGCCGCGCCATTCACCGCGCTCATCGAGGAATTGGTACGAGAAGCACGGGCCGAGCCGTACATCCGTCAGGTGGTGTCCTTCCTGGACGCGGATGACGAAACGCTGGTCAGTTCCGATCGGCGCTCCACGTTCGTGGTGGCCGTGCTCACGGCGGAGGAGTCCGCGATTGCGATGCTGCGGACACCGGACGTGCGGGCGCTGGTGCGCCGGGTGATGGCTCGGCATGCGCCGCGGGAGGGTTTCGAGGTCCACGTCACGGGTGGGCCGGCGGCGGAGTACGACGTGCGAACCACGAGCGTGCAAGACGCTCGCCGCGGGGAACAGCGCTCGCTCCCCCTGGCTGCGGTCGTGCTGGTGCTCGCGTTCGGCGCTCTGGTGGCGGCGGTGCTGCCGCTGGTCGTGGGCGTGTTCGCCATCGTCTGTGCGCTGGCGCTGGTGTACGTCGCGGCCCAGTTCCACCCCATGTCGGTGTTCGTGCTCAACCTCATCTCGATGATCGGCTTGGGCGTGGGGATTGACTACTCGTTGCTTATCGTGACGCGTTTCCGCGAGGAGCTGAACCGCGGCCAGCCTGCGCGGGAAGCAACGCTGCGAACCATCGCCACGGCCGGCCGGGCAGTCGTTACGAGCGGCCTGACGGTCGTGGTGGGGCTGGCCGGGTTGTTCGTGATTCCCCTGCCGGAAACGCGCTCGATTGCGATGGGTGGGGTATTCGTGGTGGCCACGGCGGTGGCTCTGTCAACCACGCTGTTGCCGGCGGCTCTGTCCCTGCTCGGGAGAGCCATAGATCGGCCGCGCTGGCTCGCCCGGCGGCTCGCCTGGTACCATGCGCCGTTCGGGTGGGAACGGTGGGCCCGCTGGCTGGGCCAGCATCCCTGGCGCGCCATCACGATCGGCGGAATCGTCGTGGCGGCCATCACCTGGCCGATCCTGGGCATCCGGATCGGCCTGCCACGGGCCGGCTGGTTCCCGGCAGGGACGGACTCCGACCGCGGCGCGGACGTGCTGGGGGAAATGGGGGCCCGGGGGGCGGTCCAGCCCATCCGGGTGATCGTCCGCGCGCCCGAAGGCCGACGGATCGTGGCATCGCGGTACCTCAGGGGGTTGCGGCGGCTCTCGGACACCTTGCACGCGGATGCGCGCGTGGCGCGCGTGCGAAGCGTGGTTGACCTCGAGCCGGGGACTTCGGTGCTCGAGTACTCGATGTTGTATTCGGACATCGCGCGGGCGCGGCAGCGCTATCCGGAGTTCCTCGGGGCTTTTCTCTCACCGGACAGTCGAATCACGCTGCTGGACGTCCAACCGGCGGACACGACGTCGTTGCTCACCGCCATGGATCTGGTGCGGGACATCCGTCTGGTTCGGGGGAACATCCCCGGGCTGGATTCGGTGGACGTCCTGGTAGGCGGGTTCGTTGCGTCCGGTGTGGATCTGCAAGCCCAGTTGCTGCGGCGATTTCCCTTGCTCATCGCCGTGGTGCTGGTGACCACGGCCGTGATGTTGTTTGTGGCGTTTCAGTCCGTGCTCGTGCCCATCAAAGCGGTTGTGATGAACTGCCTGTCGGTGGCGGGCGCGTTCGGATTGATCGTGCTGGTCTTCCAGCACGGCGTGGGCGCGGGTCTGTTTCACCTGTCCTCGGGAACCGGCGCGATCTATGTGCTCGTGCCCGTGCTGGTGTTTGCGGTTGTGTTCGGCCTGTCCATGGACTACGAAGTCTTCCTGCTGTCTCGCGTGAAGGAAGCCTTCGACCGAACGGGGCGGAACGATCAGGCAACCATGGAGGGACTGAGCGCCACGGCGTCCACGATCACCAGCGCCGCTCTCATCATGATGATCGTGTTCGGGGCGTTCAGCCTGGCGAAGGTCCTGGCGGTTCAGCTCATCGGCTTCGGCCTGGCGGTGGCGGTGTTCCTCGACGCTACGCTGATCCGGATGGTCTTGGTGCCGGCGATCATGCACATCGCGGGGGAGTGGAACTGGTGGCCGGGGGTGAGAAGAAGCCGCACGGGCAAGGCCGGGGCCGGTCCCGGAATCAGTCCGTCCGCGCCTCTTCCACCGCGCGCAGGATAGCGGCGATGCGTTTGTTGCGCGCACGCCGGATCTGGTCTGTCTGGCCGGCGTAGGCGGCCTCGACGGCGCGAATCAGGCGGTGCTGGTCGTCGGGTTCGAGTCTGGCCCACCCCGCGAGGTCTGCCCAGTAGGATTCGTGTTCGTGACACAACATCTGGAGGAATGACGACACCTTCCGCTCACCGGCGGCCAGGTGATGCGTGAGATGGGGTCCGCCCGCGGCCCAAACCAGCGCGGGGCCTACCGAGACGGCTCGGTCGAGATCGTCAACCTCGATGACGCCCTTCAGGACGAGGTCAATCGCCTCGCGCCACACGGCGGCTGCAATCCGTCCGGCCACGTTGCCGGGTACCGGCTTTTTGATCGTCACCGGGATTCGACCGAGCGCCCGCAGCCATCCCTTGATCACCTCGGTCAGGGCGGCATCGGTTTGCGGGCCCGGCACCAGCTCGACCAGCGGGATCAGCTCGGGAGGGTCGAGCGGGTGCGCCACGAGGCAGCGATCGGGCCGCCGGCAGCGGGCCGAGATGTCTTTGGCCGCGAGGCGGCTGGAGGAGCTGGTGGCGGCGCGGGCTTTCGGCGCCACGGATTCGAACGCCTCGAACAGCCGTTGTTTGGCTTGAAGATCGTCGTCAATGGACTCGATAATCCACTGCGCGTCGGCACAGGCCTGAAGCAGGCTGCGACCGACCGTGAGCGCGGCGATCCCGCGTTCCACGGCGTCCTCCTCGGCGCGCCCGAGGGCCGCCAACGCCCGGGCTCTTCCCGCGACGATGGCCGGGGCGCCGGCGATCGCATCCGCGGAGTGGTCGAACATCGTCACCGGCCAGCCAGCCGCCACGCACATGGATGCCCAGCCACGGCCGATGTCGCCCACCCCGATCACGGCTACGCGCACTTGTCCGGATGTCATTGGTCTCCCCTGCCCGAGCGGTGGGCGTTTGCTGAAGTACGGCTCACCCCAAGACCGGCGCCAGCAACTCGCGCATCCGCCGAACATCCGCGCCCACGGTGACACGCACGGGAACCCCCTCCCGCGCCTCCCTTGTATGCCCGCGATCCTCGCCCTCGTCAAGGCTTACCGTAACGAAGCTGTCGCGACACACCAACACCCAGGGCTCGAGGAGGCCCCCGATGGTGAGCACGTCGTGCAGCAGCACCCCCGGGATGCGGCGATGCTCCGCGTCGTAGCGCAGGGCGGACCAGAGCGCGGCGCCGAGCCAGGAGGCGAGCGGGTCTCGCGATGCGCGGGCTCGCGCGACCCAGTCCGCCGGAACGAAGGCGTGCCGACTCGCGTCCAGCGTGACCATGGTGGTGGGTAAGCGGGCACGCAGCACGCGATCCGCCGCCTCCGGATCGCACCACGTGTTGAAGTCCGCATGCCGCACCGCCTCCGAATCCTGCCCCAGGTTGCCGAACATACCGACGTGCCGCTCGATCTTGTCGCGCAGCAGATGAGGCGTCCGGCCGATCGCGGCCGCCAGATTGGTGAGCGGGCCCATCGTGACCAGTGTCAGGGGGCCTGGCACTCCGGCGAGGACGTCGGCGAGCGCGGCGGGCGCCGCGGCGACGGCAGTCGCTGGGGGGACCGGGGCCTCCCCTGCCCCGTCCGGGCCGTGACGCGCCGGTGCGGTGCGCGCGGCGCGTCGCAGGGGCGCGGCGGAGCCGGCCACCACCGGCACGTCGGGCCGCCCGGCCAGGGACAGCAGATGGCGGGCGTTTCGGGTCGTCGCCTCGAGCGGGGCGTTGCCGTAGGTCGTGGTGACGGCCACGAGCTCGATCCCGGGGGCGCGCGCCGCGAGGGCCAGCGCCACCAAGTCGTCCACTCCCGGATCGGTATCAATGATCACGCGCGGCCGTACGGTAGCCGATGTCTCGATTGTGGCGATCCTCCTCTTGGCGGTCTATGCTTGTCGCGTGAGGGGTCGAGCGACGTGACCGCAACGGTATTGCTGGGAACGCAGGGGTGGAACTACCCGTCCTGGGTAGGTCCCTTCTACCCGATCGGCACATCGGAACGCGATCGCCTCGCCCGGTATGGCGCGGCGTTCAGAACGGTGGAGGTGGACACCACGTTCCACGCCCTGCCGCCGGAGCCGGTGTTGGCGGGCTGGCGGACTCAAGTGCCCGACGGCTTTTTGTTTTCGCTCAAGGTCCCGCAAGAGATCACCCATGAACGGCGGCTGGTGGGCTGCGGAGATGTCCTGGCCCGCTTCTGCCAGCGCGCTGCCCTGCTCGGTCCGGCGCTCGGCCCGTTGGTGGTCCATCTGAGCCCGGATTTCCGCCCCTCGCTCGGGACGCGCAATGCGCTCGATGCATTCCTGGCGACGTTGCCGGTCGACTTCCGCTGGGCCATCGAGGTCCGGCATCCGGGGTGGCTGGGCCGTGACACGCTGGACGCATTGGCGGCGTACAAGGTCGCGCTCGTGCTGGCTGATGGTCGGTGGATTCCCCGGGGCATGATGCTCGATCTCGCCTTGCATCCGACCAGCGACTTCGCGTATGTGCGGTGGATCGGGTCGGGGGGCCGGGTGACGGACTTCTCAGGGCGCCAGACCGACCGCCGGCACGAGCTGGGCCTGTGGGCGACGGTGCTCGAGAGTCTGTCGCGCCGCGTGGGCCTGATACTCGGCTACTTCAGTAACCAGTACGAGGGGCACGCGCCGCACAGCGCGCGCCTGCTCGAGCGCATGCTGGGGCGCTCACCGGACGTTCAAACGGCGCCTAAGCAAGCGAGCCTGCTCTCGTAAAGGGGCGCCTTCGCGCAATTCGGACTGCCGTGCTACAATTCTGGCGCGACTCTGCGCTGGAGCCCGCCTTTGCCCCCGTATCGAGTTCTCTTCGTTGATGACGATCAGTCGGTCTTGCAGGCGCTGGGCAACTTCTTCCTCCAGTCCGGCTACGAGGTGTATGAGGCGCCGAACGGCAAGGAAGGCGTCGCGCTGATCGCCGACCTCCACATGCCCGGCATGTCCGGCCTCGAAGTGCTGGAGGTGCTCAAGCACCGCGGGGCGATGGTGATCATGCTCACCGGGTACGGTGAGGTCGAGCATGCCGTGCAGGCCATGAAACTCGGCGCTGAGAACTTCTTAACGAAACCGGTGGACATGGCGCACCTCGTGGTCGCCGTGGACAAGGCCGCCGAGAAAGCGCGCCTGCGGCAGGAGAACGTTGCACTCAAGGCTCGCCTGACGCCCAGCATACGGCGGCGCCTGGTACGGCTAAGCGCGTTTGCCGCGCTCATTGTCCTATCGGTCCTCATCGGTCGGTGGATCGGCGGGGCGGAGGTCGAGCGTCCGTCGCGACCGATTCCGGTGCCCTTCGATCAGGACACGTCCACTCGCAGTTTCCCGGTCCCGGGCGCAGACACCACTCGCCGATAAGCCGGTGATCGAGCGACTCTGCTGCGGCGTCGCTCTCCTTCTCCTCGGCCTGCTGCCCGGCGCCGGATGCGGGCAAACGGCGGCTGCGGCCCGGGACGTGATCCTCGCTACCACGACATCGCTCCGCGACGCGGGGCTGCTCGACGCATTGCTGCCGCTGTTCGAGCAACGGGCGGGTCGTCGGGTAAAGGTGCTGGCCGTCGGCAGCGGGCAGGCAATGGAGATCGGGCGTCGGGGCGAGGCCGATTTGCTGATTGCGCACGATCCGGAGCGGGAGCTGGGGTTTGTGGCCGCTGGGCTGGCCGAGGAACGTGTCCCGCTGATGCACAATGAGTTCGTGATCGTCGGGCCGCCGGACGATCCAGCGCGGGTGCGCGGTAGTGGGGCGGTGGAAGGTTTCCGACGGATCGCCGGCCGGGGAGCGCGGTTCGTTTCGCGGGGTGATCGCTCGGGTACCCATGCGAAGGAGTTAGCCCTCTGGGCTGCTGGCGGCGTGGTGGGGCGTGGGAAGTGGTATCTCGAGGCGGGGCAGGGCATGGGCCAGACCTTGCAGATTGCGAGCGAGCTGCAGGCGTACGCGCTGGCGGACATTGGGACGTTCCTGGCGCACAAGTCGCCGCTGGACCTGGACGTTCTGGTCGAGGGTGACAGTGTGCTCCACAACCCATATCACATCTTGCGCTTGAACCCTCGGAGGTTCGCTTGGTTGGACCATGAGGGGGCGCGGCGGCTGCGCGACTTCCTGCTCGATGCCGAGATCCAGCGCCGGATCGGCGAGTACGGGAGGCGGGAGTTCGGCCGGTCCCTGTTCGCACCGGCCGCGATCCGTTGAGGGGCGCCGGGGCGGGTAGATTGGCTGCTGGTGCCAGCGCTGCGGGCGCCGGGAACCCTCTCCCGGGAATCCTTGTATTTTTCGGCCTGCCGTGATTCGCGTTGCGATTGGCCAGATCAGCCCTTCCAAAGGCGACTATGCCGAGAATCTCCGGCGGGTCGGAGGCGTGTTCGCCCAGGTGGCTGGCTGGGACGAGCCGGCGGCGATCGTGGTTTTTCCCGAGACTGCGACCTCCGGGTACTTCGTCGAGGGAGGCGTGCGTGACCTGGCGGTAACGGCTGGCACCTTGTTCCGGGATTTGGCGGCGCAACACGCCCTGTCCGGCGCTCCCCCCCTCGATGTGGTAATCGGTTTTTACGAAGAATTCGCCCATCGCCTGTACAACTCGGCGCTCTACGCGACCCTGGGTGGGGCGGACCCCGGTGTCCGCCACGTGCACCGCAAAGTGTTCCTCCCCACGTACGGGGTGTTCGATGAGGAGCGATTCGTGGAGCGCGGTCACGGTGTTCGAGCATTTGACACGTCCTGGGGGAGGGCGGCGATCCTGGTGTGTGAGGACGCGTGGCACTCCCTGATGCCCACGGTGGCTGCCCTGGACGGCGCGCAGGTGGTCTTCGTGCTCGGCGCCGCGCCCGCGCGCGGCGTGCGCCCGGCCCCGGTTCCGCGCCCCGGCAGTGTGGATCGTTGGGAGCGCCTGATCACCGACATCGCCGAGGAGCACGGGGTGTACGTGGTGTTGGCGCAACTGGTGGGGTTCGAGGCAGGAAAGGGCTTTCAGGGATCCTCGACGGTCGTGAGCCCGCGAGGCGAGGTGGTGCTGCGCGCGCCCGTGTTCGAGCCGGTGGTTGCCACCGCGGAAATTGACCTCTCGGAGGTGACCCGCGCCCGCGCGGACCTTCCGTTGCTCGCCGACCTGGAAACCGAACTCCCTCACTTGCTGCAAGGGCTTTCGGGCGCGGCGGGGCGGGAGCGCACCCCCGTGGTCTGGGGGCCTGAGGACTCCTGTCCCCGGCCGCTCAAGCCACCCGCCCCCTCTCGGTTCGCCGTGGTCCGGCCCGGGGACCAGGCCGATCCGCTGGATGTCGATCCCGCGCTGCTCGAACAGTGGCTGGTTGCATTCCTCAGGGATGAAGTGGTGCGGCGGCGAGGCTTCACGACCGGCGTGGTGGGGCTCTCGGGCGGGGTTGACTCGTCGGTGACGGCGTTCCTGGCGGCGCGCGCTCTGGGCGCTGACAACGTGATCGGCGTTCGGCTTCCCTACCGGACGTCGCGGCCGGACAGTCTGGAGGACGCGCAACTCGTGGCGGACATGCTCAAGACCCGGCTCGAAACGATTGACATCTCCGCTGCCGTGGATGGCTATTTCCAGGCCGCCGATTCCGGCGCCGACGCTGCCCGGCGCGGCAACGTAATGGCCCGGATGCGCATGATCGCGTTGTTCGATCTCGCGGCGAAGCATCGCGCCCTGCCGCTGGGCACCGGGAACAAGACCGAGCGCCTGCTCGGCTATTTCACCTGGCACGGCGACGACGCGCCGCCGGTGAACCCGGTTGGCGATCTGTTCAAGACCCAGCTGTTGAAGCTTGCCGAACACCTCGGCGTACCCGAACGGATCGTCTCGAAACCTCCGACGGCCGATCTGGTGCCGGGTCAGACGGACGAAGGGGATCTTGGCCTCAGCTACGTCAACGCCGATCGTATCCTCTATCGTCTGCTCCGCGGCGAGCCGAACAGCGCCATCGTGCGGCTCGGGTTCAGCGAGAAGGAGGTCGAGCTGGTGCGCCGGCGGCTGGACTCCACGCATTGGAAACGGCGGTTGCCCACGGTGGCAGTGGTGAGTCAAACCGCTGTGGGGGAGTTCTACCTGAGGCCCGTGGACTACTGAGAGACCAGCCAGGGAAACCAGTAACGGGGTGGGGTGGTAAGGGGTCCCCTCGCCTCTCGCTTCTTACCCCTCACCTGCTCGATGTCCGACCTCACGCCCCGGCCCGTCAGCGCATCGCAGGCCACCATGTCCGAGCTGATCATGCCGAACATGGCCAATGTCCTGGGGCAGGCCTTTGGCGGCGCTATCCTTTCGCTCGTGGACCGCGTGGCGGCGGTTGCGGCCATCCGCCACGCGCGGCGTCCCTGCGTCACGGTTTCCGTGGACCGGGTGGACTTTCTGAAGCCGATTCACCTAGGCGAACTGGTCACCGCGGTGGCGAGCGTGAACTTCGTGGGCCGAACCTCCATGGAGGTCGGCGTCAGGATCGAGGCGGAGAACCTGGTGACGGGCGAGCGTCGCCACACGAACAGCTGCTATCTGACGTTCGTGGCCGTTGACGACCAGGGCCGGCCGACTCCGGTGCCGCCGGTGTTCCCGGAGACCGCCGTGGAACGGCGACGATACGAGGCGGGCCAACGGCGCCGTCAGCGCCGGATCGAGGAGCGGGGCCGGTGAAATACTCCCGGGTCGTCGTGGTCCTGTCGGGGGGAGGGGCGAAGACGGCCTGCCAGGTCGGTGCGTTGAAGGCGTTGGCTGAACGGGGACTCGTCCCTGGTCGCTACATCGGTACGTCCATGGGAGCCGTCATCGCGTCCTGCTTTGCGAGCGGCCTGGACTACGACGCAATCTTGAAGCGCATTGTAGGTCTCACGCGCCGAGACGTTGCGGTGCCCTCCACGGGCGTACTTCTCGGCCCGTTCGGGAAGACCCTGCTCCGCGCCCGGCCGCTGCGGGATACGATTGGCCGTCTCGTTCCCGCTCGAAGCTTCGATGATCTTCGAGTTCCGCTCACGGTCACGGCCACGGACGTCGAGACCGGTGAGCTGGCATTGTTCGGCGCCGGAGGGAGGAGCGACGTTCCGCTGCATGACGCCCTGTACGCATCGTGCGCCCTCCCCATGTATTACGCGCCGGCGGTCCTTCAGGGGCGCGCGTACATGGATGGTGGTCTTCGGGCCGTTCTTCCGCTGGGCGTGGCCGCGCGCGGCGATCCGGACCTGGTGTACGCGGTGTACGCCGGCCCCTCGTTGCGCGAGCGAACGCCCGTGCGAGCGGAGCGGCTCCGGGCGCTCGGTGCTCATGACAACTCCGTGCGCATCCTGATCGCGGCGCAGGCGGAGGCTGAGGTTCGCGCGTGGAACGGCCCCACGCCACTCGTGCTGGTGCGGCCCGCCGTGGACGCCCGTGCCACGTTCGCCGTGGAGCATGCGATCGAGTACGTTGAGGAAGGTTATCGCGCTGGCGTGGAAGCACTGGAGCGGTGGACGGCGGGCCAGACCTGAAGCGGACCGGCGCTTCACCTCCTTGCCGTTCCCGGTTCCCGCGGTTCACCTTTTGGCCCATGACATCTGCCACCAAGCGCCCGTCTGCGGGCGCCAAGTCCTTCACGCTCGAGGAAGCGAACCGAACCCTGCCGTTCGTGCGGAAGATCGTCGGCGACATCGTGGAGGAGTACCGTCGCTGGCGCGAGCACATCGCGCGCTACGAGCTTGCGGTAGCCGGGCGCCGCGCGGAGGACCCGGAGACCGCCGAGCAGCAGCGGCTGCGCGCCGCGGTGGAGGAATCCGCCAATCGGATCAACCGGTTCATGGAAGAGCTGTCCCCCGTAGGCTGCTTGTTCAAGGGGTTCGAAGAAGGGCTGGTGGACTTCCCCAGCAAGCTCGAAGGTCGGGACGTGTACCTGTGCTGGAAACTTGGCGAAGAGAGGGTGAGCTACTGGCACGAACTGGATGCAGGGTTTCGCGGGCGGCGACCGCTGGTGGGGGAGCCAGCGAATCCGGCGGTTCGGTGATGGGGTTCGCGCCATTCGTTCACATGCTGGGCCAGTCGTTGTGGATCGGGGGTGCGATTGCCGCTATGGTGCTTGCGATTGCCTCACGCGAGGAACAGGTCGCGGTGCGGGCTGGCGTGTTTCGCCTCCTGGGGCGCGTGCACTCGATCGTGATCGCGCCGGGGGCGCTGCTCACCGTGCTTTCCGGACTGTGGCTTACCATGTCCATGGCGCGAGAGGGCAGAGGCGCCGAACTAGGCGAGCCGGGGATTGCGGCGATGCAGTTCTGCGGCTTGCTGGGCGGCGCGCTGGCGCTGTTCGTGGGGCTGCCCACCGCGGGCGCACTCGCCCGGGCAGCGGACCCCGGGCCCGATGGCCAGCTGCCACCGGTGTTCGAGCGACTCCGGAAGCGGCAGGCGGTGGTCTCGTCGGTGGCCGGCCTGCTTGCCGTGATCTCGCTGGCGGGGGCGAGACTCTTTTGAACGGCGTGAGGGAGCAGACGTAAGAAGGGCAAAGGGGCTGGAGGTGGCCGGGGGTCGGCCCTCAGGAGTTCCTCGCCTCACCCCTTCACGCCTTTCCTCAGGCATTCCCTTCGCACGGGGCACGTCGGGCATTTCGGTTTCGGCGCCGTGCAAATGAGAGCGCCGAGGTCCATCATCGCCTGGTTCAGCGCCCAGGCCCTCCTTCCATTTCGCGGCAGCAGTCGCTGGGCCAGGTGCGCCACGCGGCGGCGCGCGTGCGCCGTCGTCTGGCGCGGAATGCCGAATGCCCGATACAGCACGCGAGCGATGTTGGTATCCACGGGGACGATTCGGCGTTCAAACGCGAACGTGGCGACGGCGGCGGCAGTGTAGGGCCCGATGCCCGGCAGGCGCGCCAGCTCGGTCGGATCGGCCGGGATGCGCCCGCCGCCGGCCTTGACGATTTCTTGAGCGAGTCGGTGGAGGTTGCGGGCTCGGGCGTAGTACCCCAGGCCGTCCCAGGCTTCCCGGACCGCTGGGGGACGAGCGCGGGCGAGGGCCTGGAGCGACGGATAGCGCCGGAGAAAGCGATGGTAGTAGCGAACCACGCGAGGCGCCTGGGTTTGCTGGAGCATGAACTCGGCGACCAGCACGGGATACGGATCCCGCGTCCGGCGCCAGGGCAGGTCTCGCCCGTTGCGGTCAAACCAGCGCAGGAGGCGCAGGCGAAAGGACAGGACGTTGGCGTCGGAAGGCACGGGGCTATACTAAGAGGGCGACGCAACCCTGACGATCACCGGCGGCCATCCCGGGCCGCGGGCGCTCCGGACGCGTGAGCGGAGGACCGTGGAGAGCCACAGCGTAACCCTCGACATCCGCCGACTCGTCGGTCGTTTCAGCCTGCGCTCCACCAGTCACGTCGGCCGGCTGTCCTACCTCGCGCTGGAGATGATCCGCGCGCTTCCCGAATGGCGCATCTGGGTCCCGCGGATGTTCGAGCAAGCCGCGTCCGTGGGCTACGGGTCGCTGTTCATCGTGGGGCTCACCGCCGGATTCGCCGGAGCCGTGACGTCGTTGCAGGCCGGCTATCAGTTCACCGGTAGCATCCC
>CAZVKD010000036.1:0-14336 GCA_964627675.1 uncultured Gemmatimonadaceae bacterium | reverse complement strand
GTGCCGAGGTAGAGCAGCCCCTCGACCAGCGGCGACTCGGCGAGCGACACGATGTTGCCGTAGAACGAGGTCGAGACGCTCTTCGCCACCGCGTCAGCCGGCCACACGCGGCCCATCACCTTGAGCGTGTTGCGGTCAATCTGCCGCGTGAGGTCCGGGCTCACCGCTCGCCACGAGGTCCCCTGATTGTCGCTCCGAAAGACGCGATTCGCGGCGAAGTAGAGCCGCGTGTTGGAGTGCGGGCTGATCAACAGCGGCGCGTCCCAGTGCCACCGCAGACCCGGTTCGCCCGGCTCCGGCTGCGGAACGATCTCGATCTCTTCGCCGGTCGCCAGGTTGAACCGTGACAGCCCGCCGTGCTGGTACTCGGCGTACACGATGTTGGGGTCTTCGGGATCCACGCGCGTCTGAAACCCGTCGCCACCCTGTGTGAAGAACCAATCCTGGTTCAGCACCCCGTGGACCGTGCGCGTGCGCGAGGGACCCCCAACCGAGTTGTTGTCCTGCGTGCCGCCGTACACGCGGTAGAACGGCGTGCTGTTGTCCACTTCCACCCGATAGAACTGTCCCAGCGGGAGATTGGGAAAGTACACGTAGCTCTGGCCGCGGTCCCACGACTCGTACAGCCCGCCGTCGCAGCCGATCAGCAAGTGATCGGTGTCGTCGGGATCGATCCACACCACGTGATTGTCCACGTGCTTGTTGCGCTCGCCGAGGGGGCGGAACGTGCGCCCGCCGTCCTCGGTGATCATGGTGCGGACGTCCATGGCGTACACCCGGTCAACGGTCTTGGGATCTGGGAAAATCTCCTGGTAGTAGAGCCCGATCGTGGTGACCGCGCTCATCCGCTCCCAGTTCACGCCGTTGTCCCGAGAGCGGTAGAACCCGCCGCGTTGATTGGCCGCCTCGACGATCGCGTACACCACGTCCGGATTGGCGGGCGAGACGGCCAGTCCGATCCGGCCCAATTCCTCGGTGGGCAGCCCGCGCTGCGATCTGGACCACGTCGCTCCGCCGTCCATGGACCGGTGGAGGCCGGATTCCGGCCCGCCCGCGATGTACCCCCACTGGCGCCGCGCTCGCTGCCAGGTGGCGGCGATCACGACGTCCGGGTTCCGCGGATCGAGCACGACGTCGGTCACGCCGCCCCAGTCCCCGCCGTCCAGGATCTTGTTCCAGGTCTTGCCGCCGTCCGTGGTCTTGAACAGCCCGCGGTCCCCGCCACTCTTGAACACGGGCCCCTGCGCGGCGACGTAGAGCACGTTGGAATTTCTCGGATCTATCACGATCCTGCCGATATGCTCGGACTCTTTGAGTCCCATGTTCTGCCAGGTGCGGCCGCCGTCAATGGACCGGTACACCCCGTCGCCGTACGACACGGAGCGCTGGGCGTTGTTCTCGCCGGTCCCCACCCACACGACGTTCGGGTTCTTCGAGTCAATGACGACTACCCCGATGGAATAGGACGGTTGATCGTCGAAGACGGGCGTGAACGTGGTGCCCGCGTTGGTGGTCTTCCACAAGCCGCCGGAGGCCGTGGCCACGTACCAGACCTTCTTATCCCGGGGATGGACCGCCAGGTCGCTGATTCGCCCGGAGAGCAGCGCCGGTCCGATGGCGCGAAAGCGCAGGCCTCCCACCGCAGTGCCGAGGGGATCGCGCGCCGAGTCGCCGGTCGCCTGGGCGGGCGCGGACGACGCAGCCCGGCGCTGCTGGGCCTCCGCCGTGGCGGTCAAGAACGCCGTGATCAGCGCGAGGACGGTCGCGCCATGTCGGTACGAGCGAAAGGCCTTTCCGAATCGCATGGTCAACTCACGGATGGTGACAGTGTGGTATCGGTGCGGATCGTGATTCACGTCGGTGGGCGCTCCCGGCGCTCGGCGCGAATCCGCTCGATCTCGACCTTGGCCAGATCGCCTTCCCGCGTCCCGCTGAAGCGATCAGCGAGCCGCGCCAGCTCCGGAATGGCGCGCTCCGGCTGGCCCAGCTTGCCGAGGTACACTTCGATGATCTCGCGCGTCACCAGCAGCTCCCGCCCACGGTCCATGCCGGCCGCCTGACGCGCGCGACGGAACCACGTCACCGCGTCATCGTAGCGCTTCAGGTGATCCCGGTAGACCCGCGCGATCCCGATGCACGGTTCGGGATCGTCAGGGAACTCGGCCACGTACGTCTGGTAGCAATCAATGGCTTCCTGGAACAGCCCGCGCAGCACCAGGGCCTGCGCCTCGGAGTACTCCCGCTTGTGCGGTGTAGATTCACCGTGGGGATGGTAGATCTTTCCCAGGAGCGAGCCGCCCCCCTCCACGACGAGTTTCACGCTGTAGAACACGAACGCGTAACCAACCGCGGCCCCGATCGCGAAACCGGGCAGGCCCCACGTGAACCCGCCCCCCAGCCCACCGATGATCGCCCCGGCGCCCGCGTAGTAGGCCATCTTGAGGCGGCCCCCCGCGACGGCGGAGTCCGTGTCACGCAACCTCCCAAGATCGGCCCGGCGCTCCTGGTAAACGCGCTTGGGAATGTACCGCGTCACTTACGGCTCGACCGGTTCCAGGCGCACGACCCGCCCGTCCGCTTCGTCGGTCAAGAGATAGATGCAGCCGTCCGGGCCCTGGCGCACGTCGCGGATGCGCTGGCGATACCCCCGCAGCAGACGTTCCTCCGCCACCACCCGGTTCCCTTCCAGCTCCAATCGAGCGACCAGCTGGAAGTTGAGTGCCCCGACGAACAGATTGCCGCGCCACTGAGGGAACCGGTCCCCCGTGTAGAACATCAAGCCACTGGGCGCAATGGAGGGATCCCAGTAGTACACCGGCTGTTCCATCCCCTCCCTGGCCGTTCCGACCCCGATGACCGCACCCGAGTAGTCGCGACCGTAGGTGATCACGGGCCACCCGTAGTTCCGGCCGGGCAGGGGAATGTTCAGCTCGTCGCCGCCCTGGGCGCCGTGCTCCACCGTCCACAGCGCCCCGGTCACGGGGTGCAGCGCGGCCCCCTGGATGTTCCTGTGCCCGTAGGACCAGATCTCGGGGCGGGCATCAGCGCGACCGACAAACGGGTTGTCCGGCGGCACGGTGCCGTCCGGCCGCAGGCGGATCAGCTTGCCCTGATGGCGCGTGAGATCTTGCGACAGATCCCGCTGCCCGCGCTCACCGGTGGTGATGAACAGGTATCCGTCCGGCGTGAACACCAGGCGTGACCCGAAGTGCGCGCCACCCGTCACCTTGGGCTCCTGGCGGAAGGTGACCTGCACGTCGCTCAACCCTTGCTCAGTGAACCGCGCGCGCGCCACCGTGGTTCCCGCCGTCCCGCCGTCACCTGGCTCCGAATAGCTGAGGTAGATCACTGCGCTCTGGGCGAAATCCGGCGCCAGGGCCACGTCCAGCAGGCCGCCTTGGCCGCGCGCCGCGACCGCGGGCACGCCCGGCAGCGGCTCGGACAGCCGCCCGTCCGCGCCGACGATGCGCAAACGGCCGGGCCGTTCGGTCACGAGCATGCGGCCATCGGGTAGGAAGGCGAGGCCCCAGGGATGCTCGAGGCCACCAGCCACCGTGACCGCTCGATACCGGCCGCGTTGCGATTCGAACTCGCGAGCGCTCTGCGCGCACGCGCCGGAGGCGCCGCCGAGTACGACGACAGCGGCCGCAACCGTCACCGCGGATACCGGCTGTGGCATGGCCCCCATGGGCGATTCCGTGGGTGAAGGGTTCCGCCAATCGTAGCGTGACGGGTCGTGGACGGCCAGCTATCGTTGGGGAATTTACGACGTGCCTATGGCAGCGGAACGTACCGCGGCTTGGCCCTGGCGTCCGGTCGTGATCACCACGGCGGTCCTCGTGACCGCGCGCGGCGCGCTGGCGCAATTCCCCGCCGGATTTCCGCCTCCCCGAGACGAGTCGGCGTACGCCTCGATGCTGCGCGCCGAGGACACGCGCGCGAAGACGCCGCAGTCACTGGAGATACTGATCGCGGGGCTCGCGGCCCTCGACTCGTCCGTGCGCCGGATGGCGGTCAGGGCGCTCGGGCGGCTGGAGCGACCGGATCTGGTCAGCCGATTGTCGCCGCGGTTAGATGATCGCGTGGCAGGCGTGCGCGCCGAGGCCGCCAACGCGCTGGGTCAGGCCGTCTTCGAGACTGCCGGTGACGCCGCCGCCGGCCTGCTCCTTCAACGCCTCCAACGCGAGGGCGACCCCGGTGTGCGCGGCGTGATCGCCCAGACGCTCGGGCGGCTGCGACTTGATTCGGCCGACGCGGAAGCGGCGGTCGAGGCGGCGCTGGCGGCGCTGGCCTCCGAGCCATCTCCCGAGACTCGCCTGGGAGCCGCCCGGGGCTTCGAGTCCTTCGCGCGACGGGTGAGCCCCCGGCGTGGCGTGTCGGCGGAGAGCGTGGCACGGCTCCAAGCGCTCGCGCGGCACGGGCTCCAGGCGGGCGAGCGCGGGCTGGCACCCAGCACGGTGACGGACCGCCGGATCCGCCGGCTCGCCACCACCGCCCTGCTCGCCAGGGCCAACCGGCCCCGCGGAACCTGGTTCGAGCGAGCGCTGGTTGACCCCGACCCACAGGTGCGACGGATCGCGGTCGCGGCGCTCAGCCGATGGGACTCGCTCGACGCACGATTCGACTTGATTGCGCTGGCGCTCGCCGACCGCCAGCCGTCGGTCCGCTGGGAGGCACTCCGCGTTTACGGCGCTCGGCTTCAGGCAGCCCGGGGATGCGGGCCACTCCTCGAACCCGGCGAGCCGGATCCTCACGTCGCACTCCTGGCGTTGGATCTCCTCGGCGCGGGCTGCGCGAGCGCGGCGGAGGCGCCCGGCGGGTCAGCGAGGGCAGTCGAGTGGCTCGCGGCCGCGGCCGCGGGGTTGCCGCCCGCCGGCGATTCGGCGGGGCTCAACTGGCATCGGGCGGCGCACGCGCTGGTCGCTCTCGCTCGCCTGGCCCCGGGCCACGCGCGCCCGGCGCTCGCCGGGTTCGCCACCCACGCGACCTGGCTGGTGCGACTGGCCGCGGCGCGCGCCGCGGCCGTGCTGCGGGACGCGCCGACGCTCGAGCGCCTCGCGGCCGACCCCCATGACAATGTACGGCACGCTGCCGTGCAGGGCCTCGCGGCGCTGCGGGGCCACGATGCGGATGCCATCTATATCGCGCAGCTCGCACGATCGGATCACCAGTTGTTGCGCGAAGCTGCTCGGGCCCTGGCGGGATCGCCCAACCGGCGCGCCGCGGTTCCAGCCCTGATCGCGGCCCTCGAACGGGAAACGGCGGAAGAAAGCGAAACCGGCTTCGATGCCCGGATCGCGCTGCTCGAACGTATTGGAGAGCTGGGAAGCCCGGCAGAGGCGAATGCGCTCGGTCCCTACCTCACGGATTTCGAGCCGCGCATCGCGGCCCAAGCGGCGGACATTCTGTCGCGCTGGACCGGCGCCCCCGTGCAGGCGACACCGCGCCCGCGGGACCACCCCGAACCGCCCAGCCGCGCGGACCTCGCCGCGCTGGCGGGCGCGCTCGCGATCATCGAGATGCGAGGCGGGGGCCGCTGGGTCATACGGCTTCGGGCCTTCGAGGCCCCCACCAACGTGTGGCGCTTCGTCACCCTCGCGCGGCGCGGAACGCTGAACGGTCTCACGTTCCATCGCGTGGTTCCCAACTTCGTCATCCAGGGGTTGAGTCCGGGAGCCAACGAGTATCAGGGCGATGCGCCCTACACGCGGGACGAGCTGGTCATGGACTCGCACCTGCGCGGCACCGTCGGCATCTCGACCCGCGGGCGGGATACCGGAGACAACCAGATCTTCGTGAACCTGGTGGACAATCCGAGATTGGACCACAACTACACCATCATCGGAGACGTGGTGGAGGGCATGGATGTGGTGGATCGAATCCTGGAGGGGGCGGTGGTGGAGAAAATAGCGGTGGAGGTTGGGAAGGTTGGGAAAGGTTGGGAAGGTGCTGAAGGTGGGCAATGGTGGAGGAGATCATGAAACTCATCAGTCCGGTGCTCGCGCTCGCGTTGGGTACCGCCGTGCAGGCGCAGCAAGGGATTCCGGCCCCGGAATCGGTGCTCGGGTTTCGCCCGGGTGACGATTTTCGCCTGGCGACCTACGAGGAGTCCATCGAGTACTTCAAGCGGCTCGACGCCGCGAGCGATCGGCTCCGGCTCCTGGAGGTGGGGCGAACCTCGGAGGGGCGGGCCTGGCACCTCGCGCTGGTGTCGTCGCCCGAGAACCTGGCCAACCTCGATCGCTATCGCGAAATCGCGCAGCGCATCGCGCATCCCGCAGGGCTCACGGACGAGGACGCGCGCCGGCTCGCCCGCGACGGCCGGGCGTTCGTGGACATCAGCGGCGGGCTCCATGCCTCCGAGGTGGCCGGCGCGCAGCATACGATCCGGCTGGCGTACGACCTGCTCGCCTCGGCCAACGACGCACGCACCGAGGCCGTGCTGGACAACGTCATCCTCTTCCTGTGGCCCTCGCTCAACCCCGACGGGCAGGACATCGTGGTCAACTGGTATCGCGAAAACGTGGGCGGCCCCTACGAGGGCGCGCCGCTGCACGAGCTGTATCAGAAATACATCGGCCACGATAACAACCGCGATGCGTACATGCTGAACGTGATCGAGTCGCGCGTGATCGCCCGGACGTGGCGCCGGTTCGAGCCCCAGGTCATCTACGTGCACCACCAATCCTCCCCGTTCCCCACCCGCATCTGGCTTCCGCCGTTCGCGGAGCCCGTGGCCTCGCGAACGCCGCCCCTGATGCTCCGCCAGGTCAATGCGATCGGGATGGCCATCGCCGCGGAGCTCGAGGCGCGCGGCCAACCCGGCGCGACCCACGCGGGTACGGGCTTCGACGCCTGGTATCCCGGCTATATCGACTATCTGCCGATGATGCAGAACATTGCGGCGTGGTGGACCGAGACCGCGTTGTACCGCTACGCCACGCCGTACTTCTACACCATCACCGACTTCCCGCAGGGAATGCGCGACTTCCGCGCCGGCGCGTTGTACGCAAGCCCCTGGCGCGGCGGGTGGTGGCGGCTGCGGGACGCGGTGGAGTACATGCTCACGGCGTCCCAAGCGACGCTGGAGTACGCCGCGAGGCACAAGGAGGAGCTGCTGTTCAACCGGTATCAGGCCGGCCGCGACGCCATTCGCCGCTACGAGACCGAACCGCCGTACGCGTACCTGGTTCCCCAGGAGCAGCGGGATCCCGTCGCGGCCGTCGAGCTGCTCCGGCGTCTGGCGTTCAACGGGGTACGGGTCTCGCAGCTGGCACAGGATGCCGCGGCGGACGGAATTCCCTACGGTCGCGGCACCTGGGTGATCCCGATGAACCAGGAGTTCGCGGAGGTGGCGCGCCAACTCCTGGAGGTGCAGGTCTACCCGGATCTCCGGGAGTATCCGGACGGCCCCCCGGAACAACCCTACGACGCCGCAGGCTGGACGCTCCCCTATCAAATGGACGTGCGCGTCGTGGCGGTCCTCTCGCCGCTTCCCGACGCGTTCCGTGCGGCGCTCCGACCGCTCGAGCGGGACCCCGGGCCGGCGCGCGACGCGCCGGACGCCCCCTTCGAGTCGAATCCGGTGGCCGCGGCCATCGTCCCACCCCCGGGACGGGTGAGCGGGGCGGGACCGCGCCTCGCCCTCGACCCGGCGCAGCTCAACGCATTCCGCCTCATCAACCGAGCGCGCACGGCGGGCGGCACGGTGCGCTTCCAGCCCGGATCCCCCGGTCAGGCGGGACAGCCGGGTACCTCCGGACGGTACGTGGTGGATGGCATCGCGGCGGGAACGCTGGACCGATGGGTCGCGGACCTCGCGGTGCGCGCGGTGCGAACCACCGCCGCCGGGGACAGGCCCGTGGCGTCACGCATCGCGCTCTACAAGCCGTGGCGCGCCAGCATGGACGAGGGGTGGACGCGCTGGCTGTTCGATCAGTACGGGTTCGGCTACAGCACCATCACGAACGCAGACTTCCACGCAAGTGGGCTGGGTGAGCGATTCGACGTGATCATCCTCGCATCCGATCCGCCAGACCTGCTGCTCAGTGGTTACGCCAAAGGCACCGTCCCGCCGCGCTACGACGGGGGGATCGGCGAAACCGGCGTGCGGGCCCTGGACGCCTTCGTGCGAGCCGGGGGCACGCTCGTATGCCTGAACCAATCGAGCGATTTCGCGATTGAGCGCTTGCATCTGCCGGTCAAGAACGTGGTGAGCGGCCTCAGCCGGCGTGACTTCTTCGCCTCCGGCTCGATCCTCGAAGTGATCACTGAGCCGTCTCACCCGGTCATGGCGGGTATGCCGGAGCGGGCCAAAGTGTTCTTCGATCGTGGGCCGGTCTTCACCGCGCTCGAGGGAGCCGAGGCTCTGACGCTGGCCAGGTACGCCCCGGCCGGCTCGCCGCTTCTGTCCGGCTACCTGCTCGGCGAGACCCACCTGCAGGGCAAGGCCGCGGCGCTCGACGTGAAGCACGGGCGCGGGCACGTCATCCTTCTCGGCTTCCGGCCGCAGTGGCGCGGGCAACCGTTCGGGACCTTCCGGGTGTTGTTCAATGCGGCGATGTACGGCGGAGGAGGGTAATGGGGGAAGGTTGTGAAGGTTGTGAAGGTTGGGAAGGTTGGGAAGGTTGCGGAGGCGTGGTCGAGAGTTTGGGGGACGGTGTGGGTCGGAGCGCGAACGCGCAATAAAACGATCCACCGTTGCAGCGGATTGGTTCCGGGTGTTTCCAGGGCGGCGGCTAGGTTGGCTTCATGTCGGCGCCCTACGAGCGGCTTCATGCCTGGCGGGAGTGTCATGAGCTTGCGCTGGCGGTTTACGCGGTGACCAGGAACTTCCCGGAGAACGAGCGCTTCGGCCTGACGTCGCAGACTCGGAGAGCCGCGTACTCGGCAGTCGTCAACATCGTCGAGGGCTCAGCGCGCCGCAGCAGAAAAGAATTCCGCCGGTTTTTGGAGATCACGCTGTCGTCGCTCACGGAACTGGGCTACGCCCTGTGCTTCACGAGAGCGGCAGGCCTGCTCGGCGAGGACGACTGGACGTCGCTCATCCAGCATCAGGGCCGGGCCCGCTTCCTGACCTGGAAGCTGTATCGCTCGCTGGGTCCGTGAGATCGGACCCATCCGACGCGCCCCCTCCCCAACCTTCCCAACCTTCCCAACCTTCACAACCTTCCCAACCTTCCTACGTCCTCGCCCCCTCGATCTCCACCCGTATGTGCCGCCACTTGCCCTGCCGGAACCGAACCACGCTGAGGGTGCAGCGGGTGGCGTGTCCCAGGACGATGGCCAGCCAGATGTCGGCCGACTCCAGCCCGCGCGTGGCCTGCACAAGGGCGCACGTGCCCAATGGCACGACGATCTGGGAGATGACCGAAATGTAGAACGGGCTCTTGGTGTCGCCCGTGCCCTGAAGTCCGCCCGTGTAGGCGAGCGCGACCGTGATGAAGAGCCCGGACACTGAGAGGAACGCGAGCAGTTCCACGCCGAGCTCCACCACGTCGGGATCGTTCATGCCAAAGATCGCCAGCAGGTAACGCGGGAGCGCCAGGAAGAGCACTCCCATGGTCGCCGCGAGGCCGAGGCCGATGCGTGACGCCGCGTGCACGCTGCGGGCGGAGCGATCCGGGTGGCCCGCGCCCAGGTTCTGACCCGCAACCGCCGCCGTGGCGCCCATCAAGCCCACCGACGTCCACGTGATGAACGAGAACAGCTCCGTATAGGCCACCGCGTAGGCGGCCTGCGCTTCCGCGCTCCGCTCCAGCGATCCCACGAATCTCAGCAAGAACACGCCACCGACGTTCATCGCGATGCCCTGGAGTCCGGTGGGCAATCCGAAGCGGAACAGGGACCGAATGATGGGCCAATCGGGCCGCCAGTCCATTGCGCGATGCAGCGAGACCACCAGGCGACCCGAAAACAAGAGGTAAATCGCCACGAGACTCACGATCCAGCCCGCGATCACGGTCCCCAGCGCCGCGCCCGTGGTGCCGAGGCGGGGGATTGGCCCGAGGCCCGGGATCAGGATGACGTTCAGCCCGATATTGAGGGCCGTGAGCCCCACGCCCAGGTGGAGCGGCGTGCGCGCGTCCCCCGCGGCGCGCAGCGCCCCGCTCAGCATGAAAAACGCCATCATCCCGAAGCTCGCCAGGAACATGATGCGGAGATACGGAAGCGCCTGCGCCTGCACCGCCGCCTCCGCGTTCACCAAACCGAGCAACACAGGAGACAGCGCGTAGCCCAGCGGGGCGAGGACGCCGAACGACAGCGTCAGAACGGTGAGAAACGCCTGATACACCGTGCGGTTCACCTTCGCGGGATCATTGGCTCCCGCGAACCGAGCGACCAGGACGCCCATCCCGGAAAACACCGACACCACGAACACGAACACGACGAGGAAGATCTGCCAGGCCACGCCGATCGCCGCGTTCCCGGTGTACCCCACGAAATGGCCCACCATGATGTGATCAATGACGCCCTGGAGGCCGGCCACGATGTTCTGCAGCATCGTGGGCCAGGCGAGCTTCCAGACCGCGCGCGGAATCGGGCCCTCGACGATGGACCGATCGAACGATTTGGCGGGTCGCGCGGGTCCGGACATGGGTGCGATTCGGGGCCCGTCGGTTGCGCTAAACGGGGAGCGCGGCCGGGCGGACCGCGCTCCCCGCGTCGAACTGATGGCGAATGGATCCCGCTAGCGACGGTCCGGTCTTGGCCTCGACCGATACCTGTCGTACAGCTGCTGATGCCGGTTCTCGAGGCTCACCTCGCGACCGGCGATGATCACATGCTTGACCTGCGTGGTGATTTCCATCGGATCGCCGTCTGTGACAATAAGATTCGCGATTTTGCCCACCTCGATGGTGCCCAGCTTGTCCGCCACGCCAAGGATTTCGGCGGCGTTGATCGTGATCGCTCGCAGCGCTTCCTCGCGCGGCAGGCCGTAGGACACGGCGTTCCCGGCCTCGTACGGCAGCGTGCGGGAATCGGATGAGCCGAACGTCCCGAAGGCGATCTTCACGCCGGCCTGATGCAACAGGCCGGGCGCAGCGTACATCTCGTCATAGCCCTCATCGTCTCCGGTCGGCAGCGCCTGCGTGGGACCGGTGATGACCGGGATGTTCTTCTCCGCCAGCCGCGTGCGCACCTTCCACGCCTCGGAACCGCCCGCGATCACGATCCGCAGGTCCTGCTTCTCCGCGAACTCCAGCGCGTTGCTGATGTCCCGCTCGTCGTTCACCACCACCAGGAGCGGCAGCTCCTTGCGCGTCACGCGGGCCAGGGCCTCGAGTTTCAGATCGCGCGGGACTCGTTCCCCCGCCTTGGTGGCCGCGTCATAGCGACGCGCCGCCTCGAACCAGCCTTCGATCTTCCGCAGGTTTTCCTCGTACCGCTGCCGCGCCTCCCTGAACGTCCGGGGGGGCGGCGGTCCCTCGCCGAAGCCGCCAAAGAAGCCAAATCCGCCCAGGCCGAGTCGCGGCCAGTTCATCACCATGCCCACCGATGGGACCACCTGCATTTCCTCGATGGTCCAGCCGGCGAGGTTGATCAGCGTCGCCTGCCCGCCGATCCCGCCCGGGCGGGCCTGCGGCGCGCTCACGGCGTGCGTGATGCCGTTGGCGCGCGCCACCGGAATGTGCTCGCTCGCCGGATGAACGGCGGCGGCGGCGTTGAGGTGGGGATTGAAATCTCCCAGCTCCGTCATGTCGTTGGTCACATCCACGGCCCCGATTTCGGTGAGGCCGAGTTGCGACGCGGCGTCGAACAGCCCGGGGTACACGTGCATCCCGGTCCCGTCAATCACGCGCGCGCCGGCCGGCACGGGCGCAGTCGCGCCCACCGCCGCGATCCGGCCGTTCTGGATGACGACGGTCCCGGCCGGAATATCCGGGCCGGCGAGGGTATGAATCGTGGCCCTCCGGATGGCCAGCGAGCCCGAGTCCTGCGCGATGGCGGGCAGCGCGCAAAGCCCGAGCACCAGGGCGCAAGCCACGGCACGGCATCCTCGGGTCAACGCGATGGGCCCTCGCTCCATCCCCATTCCGCCGGTCATCGTCCCTCCCTGGGCACGGCCGCGACGTCCGTCGTGACCCGCGGACGCGCTCCCTGCCCTCTATCTCTCTCCATCAACGCCTTCTTCTCGTCCTCCAGCGCCTTGCGACGCGCCGCATCCGCCTGTCGGTCGAAGTACACCTGGCCGTCTATGAGCGTCTGTTCCACCACACTGTACACGGACAGCGGATGGTTCGTGTAGATGACGAGATCCGCGTCCTTGCCCACTTCGATGGATCCCACTCGATCGGCGATGCCGAGCTGAATCGCCGGATTCAACGTGACCAGTCTGAGCGCCTCGGTCTCCGAGAGACCGCCCCACCTGACGCTCTTAGCGGCTTCCTGATTCAGGTGCCGCATCTCCTCGCCGCTGTCGGAATTGATGGACACGGTGACGCCGCGGTTGGTCATGAGCGCCGCGTTGTGCGGGATCGCGTCGTAGGCCTCTACCTTGTACGCCCACCAATCGGAGAAGGTGGACGCGCCCGCGCCGTGGGCCGCGATCTCATCGGCCACCTTGTAGCCTTCCAGCACGTGCTGAAACGTCGCGATCTTGAAGTTGAACTCCTCGGCCAACCGGATCAGCTGGAGGATCTCGTCCGCGCGGTAGGAGTGCGCGTGCACCAATCGCTTGCCCTCCAGGATCTCCGCCAGCGCCTCGAGTTTCAGATCCCGCCGCGGCGGGATGAGGTTGTCGGGCGCGCCCTGCCGCCCCTGCCGCTGCCGTCCCTGCCGCTCCTGCCGCCGCCGTTCATACTCCTGCCACTGCCGGCGATACTCCTGCGCCTGGAGAAACGCCTGGCGAATCACGTCCTGCACACCCATGCGGGTGGCCGGGTAGCGATCAGGGTCGCGGTCGCGCTTGGTGTTCTCGCCCAGCGCGAATTTGATGCCGGGAGGCGCGCCGTCGAACACCAGGCCGTCCGCATCCGCGCCCCACCGCATCTTGATGACGGCGTTCTTGCCGCCGATGGGATTGGCGCTACCGTGCAGGATGTTCGCCGTCGTGACGCCGCCGGCCGCCGCGCGGTAAATCGCGATGTCGTCGGGATCGAGCACGTCGCGGATCCCGACCATCGCCGAGACCGCCACCGCGCCTTCGTTGGTCGCGTCCGAGGCGATGTGCGAGTGCGCGTCAATGATGCCGGGGATCACGTACTTGCCCGCGGCGTCAATCACCAGGGCGTCGGCCGGTGCCGTGACGTTCTTGCCCACCGCCGCGATCTTGCCGTCCCGGATCAGAATCGAGCCGTTCTCGATGGTCCCGTTGGTCACGGTCATGACCGTGGCGTTCTTGATCAGCGTCACGCGCGAGGCGCGAACGGGACCACGGTCCGCCGTCATCGGCACGGGCGGCGCGAACGTCTCGACGCCGGCGGTATCGGCGGGCCCCCGCCTGCCGCCCATCCCGCTCCTGCCGCCCGCGCCGCCTTCACCGCTGTCGGCTATCGCCACCGGCACGGACGGCGCGTACTTCCGCCCATCCACGAACACGTACTTCACGTTCATCGTGGCGTCGAACAGATCGCCCTCCGTCACCAGCAGATTGGCGATCTTGCCCGGCTCCAGCGTCCCCACCCGGTCGGCCACGCCGAAGATCTCCGCCGGCGCCGTGGTGAGCGCCCGCAACGCGCCGTCCCTCGACAGACCGTGCGCAATTGCGCGTCGCACGTTGGCGAAGACGGCTTTCGGATCGGACATGCGACCCGAATAGAACGCGAACCGTACCCCCGCCTTCTCCAGCTCGGCGGGAGTCGTGGGCGCGCGATCGCGGAACCGCAACGTGGCGAGCGGGACGTCGGCTTCCGGGTCGGCGTCGCGATCGCGGGCCGGCCAGTCCAGGTTCACCAGGACCGGCACGTTCCTGCCCGCCAGCGCGGTGGCGATGCGATAGCCCTCCTGAAGCCCATACACCACGGGCGTGGCACCGGTCTCCTGCGCCATGGCGAGCGCGCGGAACACCTCCTTGGCCAGGTTCCCGGGAAACAGCACCGGCCGTTTGCTCTTCAACGCCTCGCGCACCGGCTCGAGCGCGCGGTCATACGCCGGTCGCTCCAATCCCGCCGGCGCCGCCTGATAGATGGTCCAGGCGAGATCG
Organism: uncultured Gemmatimonadaceae bacterium; assembly: GCA_964627675.1. Taxonomy (GTDB): domain Bacteria; phylum Gemmatimonadota; class Gemmatimonadetes; order Gemmatimonadales; family GWC2-71-9; genus JACQHC01. Next base: position 190 of record CAZVKD010000036.1, on the reverse strand, counting down.
TACTGGGCGGCATCGAAGAACACCTGCTTGACGTACGCCATGGCTCCCATCAGCGAGTTGGGATACCCGCGATGACCGGGACCGCCCTCGAGATTCACTCGCAGCGCAACGGGCGTTCGGAGCACCATGTCGTTGCGCCGGTCGCCGGCCAAGTTCACGAACGCCGCCGCCCCCGGGAAAAAGCCGCGCT
>CAZVKD010000035.1:0-14364 GCA_964627675.1 uncultured Gemmatimonadaceae bacterium | reverse complement strand
CGCCACGGTGCGGTGGCTCGAGCGCCGGGGCGCGCGCCCGGTGGGCTCGCTCCCGTTTCCCCTGGCGCTCGCCGCCGTCCCGCTCGACCTGGCTCCCGTCCTGCGCGAGAGCCTGTTCCAGTGCGTGGAGAGCGTGGTGTTAACCAGTGCCACGCTCGCCGCCGGCGGGGACTTCGGGTTCCTGAAGCAGCGGCTGGGACTCGCCGCACCGTTCGATCGCGTGAAGTACGAGTCGCTGTTGCCGTCGCCGTTCGACTACGGCGAGCAATGCCTGTTCGGCATCCCCACCGACGTGCCGGACCCGCGCACCGACGAGCGGGGTCACGATCGCGCGCTGGTGCGCGCCGTGCTGGACTTGGCGGGCGCGTCGGACGGCGGCATGTTCGTGCTGTTCACCAGTCACGCGGCGCTGCGCCGCGCCGCCCTGGCGATTCGGGCCGAGGGCGGGAGCCGCTGGCCGCTGTTCGTCCAGGGGGAAGGGCAGCGGGATCAACTGCTCCGCCGGTTCCGCGAGAGCGGGCAAGGCATCCTGCTCGGTACCGACAGCTTTTGGGAAGGGGTGGACGTTCCGGGTCGCGCGCTGCGGGCGCTGGTGCTGGCCAAGCTACCCTTCAAAGTGCCATCGGAGCCGCTCACCGCGGCGCGCCTGGAGCGACTGGAGGCACTGGGTCAGGACGGCTTCCGGCACTATCTGCTCCCGCACGCGGCGCTCAAATTGAAGCAGGGGTTCGGCCGGCTCATTCGGTCCCGCTCGGACTTCGGCGTCGTGATGCTGCTGGATCAGCGGATTCTGACGAGGGTCTACGGCGCGGTGCTGCTCGCGTCGCTGCCGCCGGCCCAGCGGGTCGTCGGCCCCTGGCAAACGGTCCATCGGGCGGCGGAGGAGTTCTTCGCCCGCCACGGGATCGAGGCGGGCGTATGAGCGTTCCGAGCAGCCGCGTGCGCGGACTCCCGTCCTACGCCGTGAGCGAGATCGTCGCGGCGAAGCGGCGCCTGCTGGAGGCCGGCGTGGATGTCATTGACCTGGGCGCCGGTGATGCGGACTTCCCGCCGCCGCCGGTGGCCGTGGAAGCCATGAGCGAGGCGCTCGCCGAAGCGCGCATGAGCCGCTACGGGTTCCAGCAGGGGCTCGTGGCTTTCCGCCAGGCGGCGGCGCGCTACATGGAACGGCGTTTTGGCGTCTCGCTCGATCCCATGGACGAGATCCTGCCGTTGATCGGGTCCAAGGAGGGGCTGGCGCATCTGCCCTTCGCCGTGCTGGACCGGGGACAGACGGTGGTCGTGCCGGAGCCGGGATACCCGGCGTACATCGGGGGCGCGGTGCTCTCGGGAGCGGAGGCGGAGACCGCTCCGCTCATCCCCGAGAAGCGCTTCCTGGTCGACCTGGAAGATCTGCCGCGCGAGCGGCTCGAGCGTGTGGGCCTGGTGTATCTCAATTATCCCAACAACCCCACGACGGCGGTGGCGCCGCTCGACTATCTCGAGCGGACGGTGGAGCTGTGCCGCCGCCGGCGGATCGTGATCGCGTATGACAATCCGTACTGCGAGATCACGTTCGACGGGTATCGCGCGCCGAGCATCTTGCAGGTGCACGGCGCGCGGGAGGTGGCGATCGAGTTCCACTCGCTCTCGAAGACGTTCGGGATGACGGGCTGGCGTCTGGGATGGGCGGCGGGCAACCGCCAATTGATCGCCGCGCTCACCAAAGTGAAGTCCTACGTGGATGCCGGGCCGTTTCTCGCCATCCAGCACGCCGGGGCGGCGGTGCTGGATCGGGCCGAGGCGCTCGTGCCGCCGCTGATCGAGGCGTTTCGCCGGCGTCGCGACGCGGCGGTGCGGGGCTTCGCGCGGGCCGGGCTTGACGTGGCATCGCCCAGCGCCACCATGTACCTGTGGATCCCGGTGCCCGGCGGGATGCCGTCGGCCGCCTTCGCGCGTGAGTTGCTCGAGACCGAGGGCGTGCTGCTGCTGCACGGGTCGGCGTTCGGCGCCGGCGGCGAGGGGTTCTTCCGCGTGGCGCTGACGGTGGGAGAGCAGCGGCTCGAGGAGGCGGCCGAGCGTACCAGCCGGATGATGGAGCGAATGGGTATCGCACGCAACAGAGTGGCGGTGAAGGCGTGACCCAACAGGGGGACAGAGCAGGGCGGCGCGGCGGCTCGCCGCCGGTCTTCCGGGTCGCCGGGCCGCCGGGGGAGCAGCGCCGCCGCGAATGGCGCGTCGGCCTGGGCGGCACCGCGGTCTCCGTCGTCGTGCACCTGGTGGCGCTGGCGCTGCTCCTGGCGCTCTACCGCCCCCATCTGCCGCTCCGGCGGGTGACACTGATTCCGCTCGACGCGGGTGAGGCCCCGGTCATGACTTTCGTCCCGCCGGCCGAGAGCGCCCGGGTGCGGCGCACCGAGCCGCGGCGCCCGGTGCAGCCGAGTGTGCCGACGGTGGAAGACGTGCCGGTCGTGGTGCGGGCGCCGGCCGGGCCGCGGAGTGACAGCGCGAGCGCCTCAGCAGTCGCGGCGCGACCGCGCGTGAGAATCGGGCCGGGGTACGGGGATGGCCGGCTGTGGATTCCTCCGATTGACGTGCTGGCACTGGGGCGCGTCTTGGCGCACGAGTCGGAGGAGGGGGCAGGGGGCGCCCCACCGGGCGCGGGCCGGATTGACAGTGTGCTCACCAGTCGGCTCTTGGCATACCTCGACAGCCTGCCGCCGGATTCCTTCGCGCCGCCGGCGCAGCCCAAGTGGACCACGGAGATCGGCGGGAAGACCTGGGGCATTGATGGGCGGTGGATCTATCTGGGCGGGCTCAAGCTTCCCGCGGCCCTGCTCGCGCTGCTGCCGATCCAGAACCAGGGCAACTACGATCAGCAGCGAGCCGCGCGCGAACTCCAGCGCATGCGTGACGACATTCTCCAGGCGGCGCAGCGGGCCGCGAACTCCGCCGAGTTCCAGCGGTACGTGAACGAACTGAGGAAGCGGCGGGATGCCGAGCGGGAGATGAGCAGGCGGGTGGCGAGGGATACGATCATACCCTGAGAGTCGCCGCCCCTTCGGCGACCACCGTCCTCGAGAGCCAGGCCCGCGTGTTCGATGCGGCGGGCCGGCCGCGACGTCAGCCGCTTCCCGCGGGTCGCGGCGCGGCCCCCCCTGATGGCGTGACGGAGGCGGCCGCCGACCGCATCCGGGCGAGGCTGTCCGTCTTCCCCACCACACGCAGCAACACGTTCACCGGCTCCGATACGGTCGTTCCCGTCAGCGCGATCCGGATGGGCTGAAACACCTTCCCGGCCGCGAGCCCCAGAGAGTCCGCGAGCGCGCGAAGGTCGGCTTCCAGCCGGGTCGCTTCCCAGGCGGATTCAGGAAGCTCCGAAAGCCGCGTTACGGCCGCCTGCAGGGCCGTGCGGAACCCATCGGGGTCCTTCGCGATGGCCTGGCGCGCCTTGTCGTCCAGCACCATGGCGGAGGGGTCCAGCCGAACGGCCACCTGCTCCGCCACTTCGAGGATCGTGTGCGAGCGTTCCTTGACCGCGGCGATGCACGCGCGCACGCGATCCCCGTCAGACCAGGCGCGCAGGCCGCGGGCGGCCAGGATCGGGCGGATCAGCTTCTCGAGTTCTTCGTCCGGCGTGCGGGTAATGTGCTGCCCATTCATCCAGCGCAGCTTGGTGGGATCGAAGACCGCGCTCTTGCGCTGAATCCCCTCGATGGAGAACGCGTCAATTAGTTCCCGGATGTCGAAGAACAACTCGCGGTCTCCCCCCGGACTCCAGCCCAGAAGGGCCAGGAAATTCCGCATCGCCGAGGGCAGAATCCCGAGGTTCTGGTAGTCGCCCACGGCCGTGGCCCCGTGCCGCTTGGAGAGCTTCTTCCCGTCCATCCCGTGGATCATGGGAACGTGGGCGAACACCGGCAGCGGGGCGCCGAGGGCCTGGTACACGGCGATCTGCTTGGGGGTGTTCGACACGTGATCGTCGCCCCGCATTACGTGCGTGATGCGCATGTCAATGTCGTCCACCACCACCGAGAAATTGTAGGTCGGCGTCCGGTCGGAGCGCAGGATGATCCAATCCTTGATGTCCACGCCCTTGAACGCGATGTGCCCGTACACCGCGTCGTCCCAGGCGATCTCGCCCGGCGGCATGCGGAAGCGGATGGCCCCCTCCTCCTGGTACGCCGCGCCTTCGCGCAGCAGCCCCTCCGCGACCTCGCGGTGCCGCTCCACGCGCGCGCCCTGGAAGACGATCTCTTCGTCCCAGTCGAGGCCCAGCCAGGCGAGCCCGTCCAGGATGACCCGGGTGTGCTCCTCGGTGGATCGCTGCTTGTCGGTATCCTCGATCCGGAGCAGGAACGTCCCGCCGGTGTTCCGGGCGTAGAGCCAGTTGAACAGCGCCGTACGCGCGCCGCCCACGTGCAGGTAGCCGGTGGGCGAGGGAGCGAAGCGGAGTCGAACGGGAGAGGTCACCAGCTCGGTAATGGTGCGATAAGGGTAACCGATGTGTCCGCTGGCGGCTTCGCCGAGCGCGGAGGTTGATTCCAGGCTCGCCGGCCTGCCAACCCGTCCGGAGGATAGAGGGCGGTGAAAACGCGGTCAACCGGATCGCGGCGGTGTATGCGGTGTATGGTACAGGCGACCCGCCAGCCGGAGTATCCGACGTGGCTCACGCGCTCGCCCTGGGAATCCTCCTCCTGCAGGCCCCTTCCACCGCGCCAATCGCGCCTCCGGCTCTGGACTCCGCCACCACCGCCCGGCTCCGGGCCCGCCTTGCCGGGCAAACGGAGATCCGCGTGACGATCGAACGGGACATGGTCGAACTCACGGCGCCCGTGTTCCTGGATTCGGCCATCGCCTATCGCCGGGCCTGGTCCACGCGACGGGAAGGCAGGGACACGTCGCTCGCCAACCCGCTGCCCGTGGCGCAGGTGTCGTCCATTCAGGTGCGGGGCAAACTGATCTGGCAACCCATGCTCGGCGGGGCGCTGTCGCTGGGCGTCAGCGTGCTGGCCACCACGCTGCTCAACAACTTGCTGACCGAGGGCAATGACGCCGACGGGGCCACGGTGGCGCGGCTGACGCTCATGGGTCTCGGTATCGGGGCGGCGCTGGGCGCCGTACAAGGGACGCTCAGCGAGCGGTGGATAACCATCTACCGGCGGCGGGACATAGCCGGAAGCGAGGGCGAGTTACGGAGAGGGGGGGATTCGAACCCCCGATAGGGCTATTAGGCCCTATAACGGTTTAGCAAACCGCCGCCTTCAGCCACTCGGCCACCTCTCCAACAACGAGAAAAGCGAAAGGCGCGAGCGGTAAGGAGTGAGGGGTAAGAGCTAGGTGAGCAAACGCGTCGATACCTCCAGCCCCTGACGCTTTCGCCCTCGGCCGCCTCTCTGCGCTTGGCTCGCTTTCCGGTCTAACGCTACCCTGTTCCGTTCCTTCACGCCACGGTCGTTCCCCATCCTCTCCGGTGGCATCCCGCAGGCGCGGATTGGTGGCGTTGGCGTCGCTACGGCGGCGACGGGCTCGGCGCCCGTCTCATGTTGGGCGTGACGCTGGGCGGTAAGCCTTGTGGAAATCGAGCGTAGGGTGCGATGGCATGCGCATCCAGCGGGAGCCAGCGATGCGGCGACCGAGTGATGGCCGCCGCGATCCCCCCAACCAGTCCCCAGCTCACCAGCGTGCCTACGAAAACGCCACCGCAGTCCTCCGTGACGCTCGAGCAGGCAGCCGTGAGCGCGCCCCCCGTGACGAGGCCGCCGACCACGGCCCAGACGAGGATGCCGGTCGCATCTGGTCCTCCCCCTCGCCTCACCTGGACCGACTGGAGCAGGACGAGCGGCATGACCGCGATCTCTCCGCGGTCCAGGACCCACACGCTGTCCCGTTCGGCGGCCAGGAGCTCACCCGACAGGCGCGAGCCGTCGCGGCGCTCGAGCCGCACGCGCGAGCCCAACACTGATTGCACGCGCTGACCGGACAGTGACTGCCGGTATTGGGCGAAAGCGGGAGCCGCCGCGCCGAGCATCACGGCCGCCACGGACAAGACGCTGATGGTAGTCCGCATGATCACCTCCGGAAACGGCTGTTCCAGAACCGCTGCTCCATCGCCGCCTCGGCGTGCTTGAAGGAAGGCGCGAGCACGCGCAGTGCGCGCGCCGGGTCGCCGAGCGTGAGCGCCGCCAGCGCAGGATCCTCATCGGCCAGCCACTCGGCGCGCATCCACTCGTAGTAGTAGCCCTCGCTCTCGAGAAACAGCTCCCACTCGCCGCCCGTGGCGGGCAGGTTGAACGTGATCCGGTAGGTCTCCCCGGGATACGTCACGAGATGGCGGCCGGGATCCCGCAGCAACGCGAGCGCGACCGAGTCGGGCATGACGTCGCCGGCGAACGACACGGGCTCGAGCCTCACAGGCTCGACCGGCCCGTCGAGGGCGGCAAGCGCGGCCCAGTCGAGCCGCCACGCTCCCTTCGGAGCCGTGAGCCGCAGCCGCACCGGACCGTCGGCCTCATGGACGAACGGGAAGAGGGTGATCTGGCTTGCAAGCGGACCGGCTTCTTCGTGCGTGCCTAGCGACGTCCAATCTGCCCCGTCCCACACCTCGAGCCGGATGGAGCCAACCAATCGCGCCATCCCCATCGCCCGGCCTGCCACGTCAGGGCCCCCGCGCTCGAGCGCCGCGAGTGCCTCACCCGCCCGCCGCCCCAGGAACCCCATGGTCTGGTAGAACAGATAGGTCGAAAGCAGCGACTGCCGCGACGCGAGCACGAGGCCGAGATGCCCGTGTGTCGCGGGGAAGGCGAGTTCCAGCGTTTCCGTCGTTGCGAGATCAGCGGAGTCGGCCGGCGAAGTCCGCTCGAGCCCGTCGAGCGTGCCCAGGGCGGCGAGGCAGTCGCCCTCCGGGCCCAGGCATTCCTGAAGGTCGTTGAGCGCCCCGGCCGCGTAGAGCCGGTCGGCTGGTGCGGCGAAGACGCGGCCGCCCGGCGGGCGCGGCGCGGCGAGGAGCCTCAAGCCTCGGACGGCGTGGGTCTCCAGAGCCTCGTTGCGCATCACCACGGTGAACGGGCCGCCGGAACTTCTGGCCGGGAACAGGGCGTCCAGGTCCTTCGCTTCCAGCGCGCGGGCAATGCTGCCCGAGAAACCCTCGCCGGCGAGCACTTCGCCGGTATCGCTGGCAACGTAGAACGTGGGACAGGAGCCGAAGCACGCTTTGGGATCGGCGACGCAGGTGACGGTGAGGGCGCCGTACAGGACAGTCCAGACCGCAATGCCGACGACGCCGGTCGTTCGCCGGCCGGCACGCACCTCGACCTCGAGCAACGCGATGGAATCGAACGGAAGAGCGAACTCGCGGCCGATCTGCTTGGCGGTGCGGTCTGGTCCGTAGCGGGTACCCCGGCCCATAAGAGTCGTCGGGGTTTCCCTCCACTCCTGGAGCACCACCAGGTCGCCGGAGCGCATGTGGGCCTTGAGCGGCCCGTTCGTCGACGCCAAGGACCGGGAGTCGGCAGGTGAGATCAGGCGCGGCTCGCGCACCGCCCGCGTGCAGGAGACGAGCAGGATCAACATGAGGCTCACGACAGGGACACCAGGGTGACGAAGACGCATGGTTTACCTCCCGCGCAATGAGAAGCGCGGGGGCGTCAAGCCGGCGTCAAATGGTGCGCAGCGAAGTGCGTTGGTTCGGCGCCGCGGTTAGGCGCTTTGCGGCGCGGCCTCGCAGGGGGCGTGGCTCGAGCCGTTCGGCAGCTGGGCGCCGCAGATGTTCGTGGCACCCGGCTACGTGCTGGCCATGCTGAACCCGCATGGCTCGTACGGCGGCTACATGGTGTGGTGGAGCACGGTGCATGGCCGGCTTGCGCGGTGGCTGAAGCGCCCGGCGAGCCGTGAATTGTCCGACAGGGGGCTCGCCGACCCCTACGCGACTGCGTACCCCAGCGCACGCGCGTTGTTCGCTACACGCGCATGCCGGTGACGATGGTAACCAGCTGCGGTGGCTCGCCCAGCAACTCGACCGACGCCAGGTGGATCGCGTCAAGCGTGCGAATGGGTTCGACAGGGAAGGGCCGGCCTGCCCGAACCAGCACTTCGTCCGAAAGGGAGGCTGCAGCGGGGCTTCGCCCCGCGTATCCGTCACGGTACGACGCGAAATGCGCGGCGCCCACCGAGGCGGTACACCCGGAAGTCGTCATCCAACGTGAAGATGGTGTCCAGGCTCTCTCGCTCGGCCACGGCCACCTGACTCGCATCCGCGAAGTCCATCGGTACGTCCTGGTACTTCGTCATCAACGAAGCGATGCGGTCCACCTGGTCGAGGATATCCGCGATCGCCAGCGTGCTGGATCCTACCATCGCCAAGAGCGTGCTTTGCGCGGGCAGGGACGCTCCCAAGAGGTACATCGCCTCGGTGACAACCGGCCAGGTAGTCACCAGACGCCATCGCTCGTTGGTCATGAACTGAAGGCAGCGCTGATGAGAGGCGTCGCCGGCATCGATGATGGCGACGAGCGGGCCGGTGTCCATGAGCAGCCGCCTCACGGGCGTTTCTGGCGTCCCAGGCCCTCGCGGAGCAGTTGTTCTGCCCGCCGCGCCCGATCACCCGGTCCCAAGTTCACCACGCCAATGCACTCGCGCAGCTGCTCGTAGAGCGTGGGGCCCGTCTCCCCGTTGAGCGTCTCGTCCAGCCGAGCGATTGCCTCGCGCATCAGGTCAGACTTGGAGCGGCCGGTGATTCGCGCTAACCGCTCCAGACGCGCTTGCGCCTGTTTATCCAATCGAACGCTTGTCGGCATGGTTGGCGCCTCGGCGTGGTGTACTACAATACGTAATACAGCTAGTGAGGTTGGGCAAGCGTGGTCGCTCAGGGTCTTGGCGGGCCCCGTCCGCTGGAGAGGAATGGGTTGCGGGTGTGACAGACGGAGGGCGAGGGACTCGAACCCCCAAGGGCTTGCGCCCAGCGGTTTTCAAGACCGCCGCCTTACCAGTTAGGTCTAGCCCTCCACAATCGGTCGTAAGCTAAGACTGTCCCGACAACGGGCACAAGCACGGCGCGTCCGCCCGAGGCCGGAGGCCCTTTGCCTCTGGCGGGCGCGCTGGATCTGACGCCATCATTTGAGCGTCCGACTGATGCGGAGGTTCAGTGAGCGCTCTGGTCATGCCCGAGGCACGGAACGCGCGAGTGGCGCGAACGGGATGCCTGGTGGCCGCGTGGTTGGGCACGTGGTTGGCGCCAGGGTGGCTCCTGTGCCAGACAGACTATCAGCGCGCCGAGCAGTTCCTCACCTGGAACACGTTGCGATTCGTTACCCATGATCAGGTGGCGCCCCAATGGTATGACGACAGCACGCGGTTCTGGTATCGCGTGATGACGCCCATGGGATGGACGTTTTTCGCCGTTGACCCAGCCACCGGCGCGAAGGCGGCGCTGTTCGACAATGCTCGACTGGCAGCCGCGCTGAGCCTGGCGGCGGATTCGGCCGTTGACCCGGCCAGGCTCCCGTTCCAGAGGCTCGAGTTCGACCGCGACGGCCGTGACGAACGGGTCATCCGCGTCACGGTCAACCGGCGGGGATTTCGGTGCGATATCGTGGCATATCAGTGCAGCCCCGCGGACACGCTGCTGGACCGCACGCCGTACGTCCGCTCGCCCGATCAACAGTGGGAGGCGTTCGTCCATCGGCACAATCTCTTTGTACGCCCCGCGGGCGGCGGGGACTCGGTGCAGCTGACGACGGACGGCGCCGAGCTGTATTCGTATGGCGAACCAGCGCCTCGGCCCGGTCAGATCCGGCAGCAGCGGCGGCAGCGCCCGCTGCTGAGCTGGTCCCCTGACTCGCGCAGGATCGCCGTGGCCCTGTTCGACGAGCGCCGCGTGGAGAAGTTCCACCTGATGTCCTCCACGTCGCAGCGGCCGCAGGCCTACTCCTACCCGTACGCGCTTCCCGGAGACAGCACCGTGCCGCTGCTGGAGGCGCGCATGGTGGACATTGCCTCGCGTTCTACGATCACCGTGGCTGAGTCCCCGCAATCGGCGCAGTCGTTTTCCACCTTCAACATGATGTCCGGCAGCTTTTTCGCGTGGGGTGCCCGATCGGATCGCGTGTACTTCACGCACGTGGACCGCGGGCCCACGAAGGTCCGCTTGATCGCGGCCGACGCATCAACGGGCGCGACCCGGCCGGTGCTCGCCGACAGCGCTAAGAGCTTCGTTACCGGCAGCCTCGATCTGATCGGCGCCGCGACCAACTGGCGGGTCCTGCGTAACGGAGAGGTGATTTGGTTTTCGGAACGCGACGGGTGGGGCCATCTGTACCGCTTCGGGTCCGACGGCACGCTGAGACATCAGATCACCCGGGGTCCGTGGACGGTGGCGTCGCTGCTGTGGGTGGACGAAGTCGCCGGTCGCATCTACTTCACCGCTCGCTCTCGCGAGCCAGGGCGCCACCCTGACTACGTGCACCTCTACTCCGTGGCGCTCGACGGGAGCGGCTTGACCCTGTTGAGTCCGGAGGACGCTCACCACGTTGTGGTCGCCGTCCCCTCCGGACGCTATTTCGTGGACACGTATTCGCGCGTGGATGTGCCGCCGATCACGGTACTCCGAGGGCCGGACGGGCGGGTGATCGGGGAACTGGAGCGGGCCGACGTCACGAACCTCAAGGCCATTGGTTGGCGTCCCGGCGAGATCTTCCGGGCCAAGGCGCGGGATGGGATGACGGACCTTTACGGTGTCATCTGGAAACCCGCCGACTTCGATTCGACGAAGCGATACCCGGTGATTGATCACATTTACCCGGGGCCGCTCATCAGTCCGGTACCCAAGAGCTTTTTCCCCACCCGGGACGCGTTCAGCTACGCGACCTTCGGGCAGGTGCAGGCGCTGGCGGCCCTTGGCTTCGTTGTCGTCTCGATCGACGCCGTCGGGAACACGGCGCGCGCCCGGGCGCAGCACACCTTGTGGTGGGGCAACATGGGCGACAACGGGATACCGGATCACGTGGCGGTCCTCAAGCAGCTCGGCGCGCGCCTGCGTTGGATGGATCTCGACCGCGTGGGGATCTACGGCCACTCGGGGGGCGGATTCGCGTCCACGGATGCCCTGCTGCGGTATCCTGATTTCTACCGTGTGGCGGTGTCCACCGCCGGCAACCACGACAACCGCTCCTACTACTATGGCTGGGGCGAACGATTCCAGGGTCTGCTGGTTCGCGATACCGTGAGGGGTACGGACAACTACGAGAACCAGGCCAACAAGAACCTGGTGAACAACCTGCGGGGCCGCCTGTTGCTGATCCACGGAGACATGGACGACAACGTTCATCCGGCCACGACCGTGCAGATGGCGGACGCCCTGATCAAGGCGAACAAGCCGTTCGACTTCCTCCTGATTCCCGACGCGGACCACGATCTCACCCAGCACCCCTACGTCATTCGGCGCACGTGGGACTATTTCGTGGAGCATCTCCTGGAGCGCATTCCCCCGTCGGAGTACGCCATCACGCCGCCGCCACAACCCTGAGCGGTGACATGCGGCCGAAGGCGGTGCTGGTGCTGTGGGCGACTGCGAGTTGCGGACCGGACGCGTCGCGGATAGCAGCGAAGGTGGGCGATCACGAGCTCTCGTCCGAACGCCTCGCAGAACTGATGGTGCTGGCGCAGCCGGTGCCCCTCACGACAGAGGTAGCCGAGGAACTCGCCGATCACTGGGTCCGCCTCATGGTATTCGCCGAGAGGATGGCCAGGGGCGACTCCATGCTGGACAGCGTCACCATTCGGGAGGTGATGTGGCTGCCCGTCCGAGCCGAGATGGTGAGGCAGTGGCGAGACCGGCTGCTTGAGCGCGCCGGCGTGGGGGCCGACGACGGTAGCGTTGCGCGGTTCGACTCCACCCATGGCGTCGAGCTGTTGCGGGCCAGGGGGGTGCGCCTGCGCCAAGGCGCCACGGCAACCGTTCGGGAAATCGCTGCGGATCCTTGGCGCTGGCGGCCGGGGTCACCCCTGGCCGCCTTCTCGGGCGGCTCGGTGGCCGCAGATGCCGTGGCTCGACACCTCCAGTACCTCTCGACCGCCACGCGCCGAGAGATCACCGCAGCTACCGACCAGCGTATCGTGGAGTTCGTTCTGGGTCTAGTGGTCCAGGAAATCTTGGTCGCCCAGGCAGAGAGCGCCGGGGTCCAGCCGAGCGACTCGGCCATGCGCGTGATCGCCGGGCAAAGCAGGGACGCCGTGCATCGGCTGTGGAACGTGACCGGTTTGGCACCGTCGAGTCTGCTGGCGGAAGGATCATCGGAGTCCGAGCGCCGACGGCTGGCAGCCAGGCGCGTCGGCGCGTACCTCGACGCCGCAGCGGCGCGGCGCCTGCCGCTGGAGCCCGTGCCGGCGTTTCTCGCCGTCCCGCTATTGAGACGGGCGCAGTGGGCGATCGTACCGGCGGGAGTGGAAGCGGCGGTCCATCAGGCGCGGCGGCTGGTGAGCGCCGCGGGGCAGTGAAGACTCGGGCCCGCGTCGGAGCACTGGCGCGGTGGGCGGCGCGCCTGGATCTGGTGTTGCTGTCAGTAACGCTGACCGCCGGCTGCGGCGGCGGCAGAGAGGTCGCCGGTGAGCCGGGGCAGCCGCTCCCCGGGCTCTCGGAGGAGGAGCGCGGCCGCTTTCTTCTGGGGAAGGCGCTGTTCGAGCGCCTGACGACCCCAGAGGAGGGACTCGGTCCGCTCTACAACGCCGAACGGTGTAGCGAGTGCCATGGCGAGCCCGTATCCGGCGGCTCCGGTCCCGCACTCGTGGTGAAGGCCACGCGGTTCGACAACGACCGGTGCGACCTGCTGATCCAGGAGGGTGGCGACAACATCCAGCAACGGGCCACGGCCGCACTCATCAACGCTGGAATCGTTGGGGAAGCCATCCCTGCGCGCGCCACGGCGATCGCTCGCGTCACGGGACCGCCCCTTTTCGGCCTGGGCGTGGTGGAGGCCATTCCGGAGCGGCTGATTCTTCAGGCCGAGGATCCCGGTGACGCGGATGGCGACGGCATATCGGGACGAGCCGCGCGCACGGCGAATGGTTCCGTGGGCCGGTTCGGGCGCAAGGGGGAGGCCGCGACCCTCGCCGATTTCATTGACATGGCGCTGCGCTTCGAGCTGGGGCTGACCACGCCGCAGCATCCAACCGAGGAACGCGTCAACGGACGGCCGCTCCCAGCCGGCACCGATCCTACACCGGACCCGGATCTTGAGCAGCGCGGGGTATCGTTGCTCGTGGACTACGTTCGGTTTCTGTCTCCGCCCGCTCGCGCCGGGCCGTCGCCGTCGGTTGAGGGAGGTCGCCGCGGTGAGGCGCTCTTTGGACAGATCGGTTGCGCCAAGTGCCACACGCCGCTGTTTCGCACCGCGCGGGGTGGCGCGAAGGCTTTTTCGGGAGTGGCCGTGCGTCTGTACTCCGATCTCCTCCTCCACGACCTCGGTCCCGAGCTGGCCGGAGCCTGCGGCGCCAGCGCCAGCCCCTCCGAGCACCGGACGGCGCCGCTTTGGGGACTCCGGCTGCGAAGCGCGCTACTTCACGACGGCCGGGCGCGTACCCCGTCCGAGGCCATCGCCTTCCACGGCGGCGAGGCGGCGGCCGCTCGAGAGGCGTTCGGGCGGCTCGGGGCGGCGGAGCGTGCCATGCTCCTGGCCTTCCTCGGGTCGCTCTGACGGGGGCCGGGCGCCGGGGCAGGCGATCTTGACACGGATTGCGCCGGACCGTAGGATCGCGCGTTCGACCTGGAAGTCGTCAGACCGCGTCTGACATTATTCGGGAGTCCGCGGATTATGTGTCACCGCACCCAATGGCTGTCTTGGTTGTCCTCCCCTGCATGCCGTCCTGCATCCGGGTGCGACATGCGCCGACCCCCCCACCGCATTCCGACCTCTCCCGATGGAGGGACTATGCATACGCCGTGGAGATTTCTGTTCTCGTTGTTCGGCACCCTGGCCTTCTTGCTGGTCGCACCACCACCGGCGCTGGGGCAGGGGGCCACGATTGTGGGCAACGTCACCGCCCGCGGCGGCGAGCCGTTGAGCGCCGCGCAGGTGGTGCTGCGGGGGACGCGCCAGGCGGCCCTGACGGACGGTCGCGGACAGTTCATGATTCGCGGTCTGCCGGCGGGGACCTACACGTTCGACGTGCGGCGCATTGGCTACCGGAGCGAGAGCCGCGCCGTGGCGGTGCCCGTCACCGGAACCGTCCAGGTGGATTTCGAGCTGGCGGTGAGCGCCGTGTCCCTGGACGAGGTGATCGTCACGGGCACGGGCGGGGGGACGGAGCGGAAGAAGATCGGCGCGTCAATCTCATCCCTCGATGTGGCGATGATTGACGAACTGAACCCGGTGGCGAGCCTTGGGTCGGCGT
>CAZVKD010000034.1:0-14556 GCA_964627675.1 uncultured Gemmatimonadaceae bacterium | reverse complement strand
TCTGGTTCATCTGGGGGTCCACGTATCTCGCCATTCTCTGGGCCATCGAGACGATGCCCGGCTTTCTCATGGCGGGCATCCGGTTCGCGGTGGCCGGCGGGGTGTTGTACGTGTGGGCCCGCTGGAGCGGTGCGGCGGCCCCGACGCTGGCGCAGTGGCGCGTGGCCTTCGTGATCGGCTGCCTCATGCTGCTCGTGGGCAACGGCGGCGTGGTGTGGGCGGAGCAGTTCGTCCCCACCGGGCTCACCGCGCTCGTGATCGCGACGGAGCCGCTGTGGGTCGTGTTGCTCGACTGGGCCCGGCCACACGGCACCCGCCCGACCGTTGCCGAAGGTCTTGGCTTGATCCTCGGGTTCGCGGGTGCGGCCATGCTGGTGGGACCGGGCGAGGGGACGGATGCTCCCCGGGTGAGTCCCCTGGGAGCGGCCGTGCTCACCATGGCGACGGTGTCGTGGGCCGCGGGTTCGATCTATTCTCGTGCGGCCCCGCTGCCGACCTCACCGATTCTCCGGGCCGCCATGAACCTGACTGGCGGGGGCGTGGGCCTTCTGATCGTGGCGACGGTGGCCGGAGACTGGGCCCGGCTCGACGTCGGGAGCATTTCGCTCCGCTCCGCTCTCGCGGTGCTCTACCTGATTGTGTTCGGCTCCATTGTCGCGTTCACCGCGTATCTCTGGACGCTGCGCGCAACCACGCTCGCGGTGGCGTCCACGTATGCGTACGTGAATCCGGTCGTCGCGGTCATTCTCGGCTGGGCGCTCGCCGGCGAGGCGGTCACCGCGCGCGTGATCGTCGCTGCGTCCGTCATCGTGGGGTCCGTGGTGATCATCACGGCCGCGCGCAGCCGTGCCGTGCGTTCCGTCACGTCCGCGGTGCGGCGCGCCGTTGACTGGTTCGGGGGCTGAGGACACGGATGTCTCTTGCCGTTCCACGTAGTCCTTCGCACCTTCTCACGACGTCCCTCGAGGAGGCGCTTCGTGCCCCCGATCGCATTGACCGTCAACGGCACGACGCATCAACTGAACGTGCCGCCGGACACGCCGCTCCTGTGGGTGCTGCGCGACACACTCGGGCTCACGGGCACGAAATACGGGTGCGGCCATCGAGGGGGCGGCATTGCTCGCCGATCACCCGCGGCATGCCCGCGCGCTCAAGCTCGCGGCGGAAAGAGCCGGGTGGGGAACGCCACTCCCCGCCGGCCGGGCCCGTGGCGCCGCCGTCCTCGAGGCTTTTGGCGGCATCACCGCGGAGATCGCCGAGGTCTCGGTGAGCAACGGGGTCGTGCGGGTGCACAAGGTGGTATGCGCCGTGGACTGCGGCATCGTGATCAATCCCGGCATCGTGGCCGCGCAGATCGAAAGCGCCATCGCGTTCGGTTTGTCCGCCGCGTTGTACGACGAGATCACGCTGGAGCATGGGCGCGTGAAGCAACGGAACTTCGACGACTACCCGGTCCTCCGGATGCCCGAGATGCCGGTGGTCGAGACCCACATCGTCGCCGAAGGCGATCCGGTGGGCGGGATCGGGGAGGCCGGCACACCGACCATCGCGCCGGCCGTTTGCAACGCGGTTTTCGCGCTGACGGGGAAGCGGATCCGGAAGCTGCCGATCGGAAGGCTGACGTAGGCGGAGGCGAGGAGAGGCGAGGTCGGCGCCGGGAGCCGCGTGCCTCGCCCCCATTGCCGAGGAGCGCACATGCCACACCCTAGACTCGCTTGGGGCCTCTCGGTTCTGCTCGTTATCGGCGCCTTGCCCGCCGGAGCGCAGGCCCCCTCTCGCTTCGGCGATCTGGCCGAGGGCCCGTACAACCGCCTGGTCATCAGGAACGCCATGGTCATTCCCGGGCACGGTGGCCCGCCGGCGGGACCGTACGACATCGTGATCGAGCAGAACGTGATTTCCCAGATGTGGCCGTTCGATCCGGTCACGGCCCAGCGGCAGGGCGGCCGCGAACGTCCCACGGGCGATCGGGTGATCGAGGCCGGCGGGATGTACGTCATGCCCGGCATGATTGACTTGCACATGCACCTGCGCCAGGCGCCAATGGAACTCGAGTACGTGTATTACCTCAAGCTGGCGCACGGCGTCACGACGCTCGTGCCCGCGGCCGATCGCGGGCTGGACAGCGCGCTGGCCCAGCAACGCGCATCGGAGCAGAACCGCATTCTCGCGCCTCGCATGTTTCCCATCTGGAGCTGGGGCGCCAGGACCAACTTCCGGCGGGCGGAGTTGGACGATCCGGAACAGGCGCCCCGCATCGCGCGCGAGATGGTGAAGCAGGGCGCCCACGTGGTCAGCGTGGGCAATCTGGGATGGAGCGAGGAGCTGTTCGGCGCCGTCTGCAAGGCGGTGTGGGAGGCGGGCGGCATCACCACGGTTCACCTACCGCCTTCGACCAACGCCGTGGTGCACGCGCTGGACGCCGCGCGGCTCGGCGTCACCATGATCGAGCACCATTACGGGTACGCCGAGGCCTCGCTCGATCGCAGCGTCCAGGACTTCGGGCGCGAATACAACTACGACAACGAGAACCACCGGTTCCGCTACGCGGGCAAAGTGTGGACCGAAGCGAACGAGTCGCGTCTGCTCACCGAGGTGGCCGACTCGCTGGTGCGCTACGGCGTTACCATGCTCCCCACGCGCGTGGTGTACGAGGCCAATCGCGACATCGAGCGGGCCCAGAGTCTGCCGTGGCACGAGAAGTACACCCATCAGGCGCTCATCAACTGGAACCTGCCCAACCCCGCTTATCACGGCTCCTACCACTACGACTGGACCTCGGACGACGAGTACTACTGGTCGAAGGCGTTCACGTTGTGGGGCCAGTTGATCTTCGAGTTCAACAAACGCGGCGGGCGCGTGGCCTACGGCACGGACGACAACTACATCTGGGCCACGCCCGGGTTCTCCAACGTCCGGGAACTCCAGCTACTGCGCGAGACGGGCCTGCACACGCTCGAGGTCATCAAGGCCGCCACGCAGAACAGCGCCCGGACCCTTCGGCAGCCCAAGCTCGGCTTGGTGCAGCCGGGTTATCTCGCCGACCTGTTGATCGTGGACGGGAGCCCCCTGTACAACCTGCGGTTCTTGTACTCGTTCGGCGCGCTGACGCTGGACAAAGACGGTCAGATGATCCGCACCAAGGGCATCGTGCACACGATCAAGGACGGCATTGTGATCAACAACGCGCGGCTGATGGACGACGTCGCGAAGATGGTCGCGAAGTCCAAGGAAGGCGTGGGGCCGAATGCGGTAACGGCGCCGTTCGTGGCGGGGACCAACGGGAGGCCGTGAGGCACGATGCGTGACCGGCGAGGGTGAGGCCCCCCAATCTCCCCACGCTGACCGCATATTCAGCCGACGCGCCGGGAGCATCGGGCCGCCCTCACTGCGGCGGGCGCGGCGGGCGCATCGCGCGGGAGGCCCGACTGGCACGCATGCGCCGGCGCACCGGGGTGTCGGGCTGCCAGGTCCCGGCGAGCCGGGTGCCCGTGCGAATGATGTCCGTCGCCAGGGGATCGCCGTCGTCCAGCCGGGCCCGCAGCTCGGCCTCGGTCCACGGAAACACCTGCACGGCGACGCCGAGATCCTCGAATCGCTGCGCGTGGTCGGGTACCCGATCCAGCATGCGACGGCCATCCTCGCGCACGATCACCAGCAAATCAATGTTGCTCGAGGGCGTGGCGCCGCCGGTGATGAAGGAACCGAACAGGATGACGCCCGTCAGGTTCGGGTCCGCTGCGCACACCTCGCGCGCTTTACGCTTGAGGCGCGCCACCACGGCACCCGCGTCAAGAAACGTGGCGTGCACAGAACCGGAGGATTGCCTCGGCATCCTTGATGGCCGTGCTCGAATCCTGCTGCGTGAAGTAATCCCGCGGGGCCCCGCGATCGAACCCCGTGGGGTCGCGTGTGGGCGAGTACAGGCGATCCAGCCGCCGAGCCGCGTCCAGCAGGTCGGCCGCGAACTGCTCCGACTTGGGCAGGCTGCTCGCGATGGGGACGATGGCGTGGCCCCGCGCCTCGCCACCCAGTACGGAAACCAGGGCCTTGACCGCCTTCTCGCCGGCCTGCTGGGACGCGAAACAGGCCCACTCGTGAAAGCCGCCGCTCACGGCGTATTTCGCGAGGTCAAGATCCCGGCGGGCCTGGGTCAGCCAATCCTGCGCGCGGTTGGGCATGGCCCAAAGCTACGCCGCCGCTCCCGGGGTGCCAGGGATTACCCCGAGCAAACCGGCGATGGCGGCGAGCGCAACCCGCGGGCAAGCGGTCCCTTACCCCCCGCCCCCACGCCTCACCGGCTTCTCGCTCCCTCGCTCCGCTTCAGCCACGATTACGATCCCGCCTCTCACGTTCTGGTTCACCCGCACCTTCACCCAGCGCGGCTGGATCGCGTACACCACGTCATCGGCGATCCGTCCCGCCAGCGTCTCGCAGAACGCGCCTTCGTCACGATAGGACCAGAGGTAGTACTTGAGCGCTCTCGACTCAAGACAGGCCGCCCGCGGGATGTACTCGATCACCACCGTACCGAAGTCCGGTTGACCCGTACGCGGGCAGATGGACGTGAACTCGGTCCCGAGCAGCGTGACCCGCTGTACGTTGGGCGCGGGAAACGCCTCCGCCTTGAGCGCCTCGCGCGCTTCGGCGGGATCATGTGGCCGCGGAAGCGGTCCGCCGGAAGGCAGGGGTGACGGCCGCGCCCGGCCCGGCCCCGGCCGCTTCTCCTCGCTCCTGGTCACCGGTGAACGCACCTCATCTCTGACCCATCACAGCCCGGCCTCTCCCCGCCTCGCCTCCCCTCGGTCCTCATCGTCCTGCTCGTATGAACGTCCCCTCCTTCAACTCCCGATACGCCTCGCGCAGTTCCTCCTGGGTATTCATTACTATGGGGCCGTACCAGGCCACGGGCTCGCGCAGTGGGCGGCCGGAGACGAGCAGGAATCGTATTCCCTGCTCTCCCGCCGTGACGGTCACTTCGTCGCCACGGTCGAATAGCACCAGCGACCGGTTACCCAACTCCTCGCGCCCCGTCCGCGCGCCTTCCGGACCCACGTAGTCGGTCACGGGCGCCTGGGGATCCGAGGCGTCGCGGAAGGTGCCCGATCCTTCGAAGATGTAGGCGAACCCGTGTGACGATGTCTCGACGGGGAGGGTCTTGCGTCGCCCCGGGGGCACCCAGACGTCGAGGTAACGCGGATCGGCCGCGATCCCTTCCACCGGGCCGCGGTGGCCCCAGAAGTCCCCCACGATCACGCGCACCCGCGTGCCGTCATCGTCGGTCGTCTCGGGAATCTCTCCCGACCTGATATCCTGGTAGCGCGGCGGCGTCATCTTGAGCGAGGCCGGGAGATTGGCCCAGAGCTGAAAGCCGTGCATGCGTCCCTGTGCGTCGCCGCGCGGCATCTCCTGATGGAGAATCCCGCTGCCGGCGGTCATCCACTGGATGTCGCCCGAGCCGAGCGTGCCCCGGTTCCCCAGGCTGTCGCCGTGGTTGACCTCGCCCGCCAGCACGTACGTGATGGTCTCGATGCCGCGATGCGGGTGCCACGGGAACCCGGCCAGGTAGTCGTCCGGGTTGTCGCCCCGGAAGTCGTCGAACAGCAGGAAGGGATCGAAATCGGTCGTGTCGCCGAACCCGAACGCGCGGCGCAACCGCACGCCCGCGCCTTCGATCGTGGGCCGGGCTTCAATGACTCGCTTTATCGGCCTGATTGACATCGGTTCTCCGCTCTCGGCAACAGGGTTCCAACGGGGCCCATCAGAGACGATCCAGGGCGATCGGACGTTCAGGATCATAACTCCGCGAGCGCCGCTCGGGTTCCCAGTATCGCGGCCCGGACAAAGGCTCACGACGCTCACCGGCTGTGATCCGGTCCGTGCTTTCGGGCGCCGATCTTCCTCGTCCCTCTTTGCCGCCTCTCGCCCCTCCTCGTCCCCTCTCGCTCGCTGCTCTAGCTTTCGTTCATGCCCAGAGCCGTCGTCCTGCTCTCCGGCGGTCTCGATTCCGCTACGACCCTCGCCATCGCCCGGACCGAGGGGTATGAGGCCTATGCTCTTACGTTCCGATACGGCCAGCGCCATGCCGTGGAGGTCGAGGCCGCGCGCCGCGTGGCGCTTGCCCTGGATGCCGCCGACCATGTCGTGGCCGATATTGACCTGCGCGTCTTCGGCGGCTCGGCCATCACGGCGGACATCCCCATCCCCAAGGACCGTCGCGCCTCGATGACCGCCGAGGTCATCCCGGTCACCTACGTGCCGGCGCGGAACACGATCTTCCTCTCGTTCGCGCTGGCGTGGGCCGAGGTCCTCGGCGCCGCCGACATCTTCATTGGCGTCAACGCCCTCGACTACTCGGGCTACCCCGATTGCCGGCCGGAGTACCTTGAAGCCTATCAACGGATGGCGGACCTTGCAACGAAAGCGGGCGTGGAGGGCCGGCAGCGGCTCACGATTCACGCGCCCCTCCTGCATCTCGCCAAGAAGGAGATTATCCGCCGCGGACTCGAGCTGGGCGTGGACTTCTCGCTCACGATCAGTTGCTACGATCCGGAACCCGATGGGAAGGCGTGCGGGCAATGCGACGCCTGCCAGCTCCGGCTCAAGGGCTTCGCCGAGGCGGGGGTCGAGGATCCCACGCGCTACGCGGCCCATGCCGCTCGCGCCGCCAGAGCGGCCCATGCGGCGCATCCTCCGCGCGATGACCTACGCCGTTAAGGAGATCTACTACACCCTCCAGGGCGAAGGCGCCCAGACCGGCCGGCCGGCTGTGTTCCTGCGTTTCGCCGGTTGCAATCTGTGGAGCGGACTCGAGGCCGATCGGTTGGGTGCCGTGTGCCGGTTCTGTGACACCGATTTCGTGGGCACCGACGGGCCGGGCGGCGGGAAGTTCAAGGGCGCCGGAGACCTCGCCGACGCGGTCGCGGCTCAGTGGCCGCGGAACATTTCAGCGACGTCTCGACCCCTGGTGGTGTGCACCGGCGGCGAGCCGCTGCTTCAACTGGACCAGCCGTTGATCACCGCGCTGCACCAGCGGAGCTTCGAGATTGCGATCGAAACCAACGGGACGATCCCAGCACCGGCCGGGATTGACTGGATCTGCGTCAGCCCGAAGGCCGGCGCTCCTCTGGTGCAACGATCTGGGCACGAGCTGAAGCTGGTCTATCCCCAGAACGGCCTCGACCCCGCCGCGTTCGAGTCGCTCGAGTTCGTTCACTTCTCGATTCAGCCGATGGACGGGCCGGAGCGGGAGCGGAACACGGAGCTGGCGCTCAAGTATTGCCTGGAGCACCCCGGGTGGCGCCTCAGCCTGCAGACGCACAAGCTGCTGGGGATTCCGTAGCCGGCGCGTGAATCCACGCCCGTCCGATTCCCGCCCCGATTGGGCGGGGGACGCACCTACGAAAAGCGGCAAGCTCCGAGAAACTCGAGCGGCCGAACCCACGCACGAGCCGCAGCACGGCTCGGGCTAACCGAGTACCCTCGCGAGCATGGCGACGGCGCCCACCGCGCCAACCCAGAAGACGAACGACCACTTGATCACGTCGCCCAGGCGCCGTTCGAACCGGATTTCCATCTGGGCCAACTCGTGCCGCACGCCGGCCAGCCCACCCCGCATTTCTTCCCGGGCCTCAGCCGAACCAGTCACGATCTCTTCGCGCAGCCGGGCCGAGCCGGCCACCATCTCTTCGCGCACCTGCGCGGAACCGGCTGCCGTCTCCTGGCTGAGCCGCGTGGAACCGGCCAACACCTCCTCCCGCAGCCGGGCCAAACCGGCCCCCATCTCTTCGCGCACCTGCGCGGAACCGGCTGCCATCTCCTGGCTGAGCCGCGTGGAACCGGCCAACATCTCCTCCCGCAGCCGGGCCACGCCGGCCACCATCTCTTCGCGCGCCTGCGCGAAACCCGCCGCCATGTCTTGACGCAGCTGAGAGATCCCGAGTGCATCTCGTGCCGCAGTTCCCCGATGGCGGTCTGCGTCTCATGACGCAGCTCGGCCAGGTCGGCTCTAGTCTCTTGGCGAAACTGTTCCAGTCGAGCGTCGAATCGGGCGAAGTGCGCGTCGTTCAACTCGCGCTGCGCCTCCAGGTCGTTCATCCAGGTCACGAGATCGCTCCCTGCGTCTTGACCCAGCGTTTGGTGCAGCTTGTGTGACAGTCGCGGTGTAATCGCCATGGCACAGCCTCGATTGACAGATGCCGTCCATTCTGAGACCGTCGGCTGCCGCGGCCGGTACCAAATCTACGCTGAGCGGAGCGAGAAAGCGCGGTACCCGGCGCCCTTGTCTTGCCGTCGTTGAGGTATAGCTTGGCCGCCGATTCGACGCCTGGATCCCGATGAACGGAACAGGAGTGAGGGTCCTGGGCGCCGGCACCGCCCTCCAGCAAACTCACCCGGGAGGTTCATCGTTACCCGACACCGGTTGGCTGAGCGCCGGCGACGCGAGCCGCTGGACTCGCGCGACACGGAGCGTCGGATGACTGAGGTCGTTGGCCGACGGCTCGGGCTGCTGGCGATTGCCTGCGACACGGATTGGCCGATCGCCGGTGCCGCAGACTGGCTTTGTGGTCCGTTTCGGAAGGGGAGCGCGCTATGACGCCGCCGAGCGCGGGAGATGATGCGGGTTTCGCGTGGTGGGCGCGCGGCCTGCTGCTCGAAAACTGCAATTGTCAGGTGGTCTGTCCCGGCCACGTTCATTTCGATCAGCTCTGCACCCATCCGCGCTGCACGGGCTACTGGGCCATCCGGTTCGAGCAGGGGGAGTTCGGCGGGACTGCGCTCGGCGGCCTTCGCGCAGTGATCGTGTACGACAGCCCGCGCCACATGATTGATGGAGACTGGACTGAGGGCATCATCGTAGATCGGGCCGCGTCCGAGGCGCAACGCCGGGCGGTGGAGGCAATTGTCAAGGGAATGGCCGGCGGGCCCTGGGAAAAGCTCGCGCGCTTTGTGGGTCGTTGGTTACCGACGCGGGTCGTGCCGATTCGGATCCAGGAGTCCGCCGGCGCCAAGGCCGTCGAGATCGACGGCCTGCTCCAGTCCACGCTCGAGCCGATCCGCGGGCGCGACCGCGCGCAACCCGTCACCTTCGAGAACATGTTCAATCAGATTCATGCGCCGTCGCAGGTGATCGCACGCGGCTCCACGCGGTATGACGATGGGGAGATCATGATCGCCACTGACAAGACTCATGGACTGTGGTCCCGGTTCGAGTGGGCCGTCACAGGTCACTAAGGGGACCCTCCGATGGCGATTCCGAGGCACGGGCCGGGGCGCTTGTCCACCATGGAGTGGCGACAGCGCCAGCCACTCCGGCTGGCCCTCGTTGTCGGGCTCGCCCTGGCGTGGACGCTTCTCGTGGCCGGGCACCCGCCGGCGGCCCCGGGGGAGCGAATCCTGACGCCGCACCACGGCACCGGGACAGCGCAGCTTGTGCTGGCGTTCACGTCGTGGATGACCATGATGATCGCCATGATGCTCCCGTCGTTGGTGCCCTGGATCGTCGCGATCCAGGTAATCGCGGGCCCGCCTGGGGCCAAGAGCGCGGCGGGCCCGGCCGCGCAATTCCTGGTGGGGACGTTGGCGGCGTGGATCCCCTTCGCGCTGATTGGCACGGTTGCCCAGCACAGCCTGGCTGGCGTGCTCCCACTGGACCTCACAGGCCCCCGTCGCTACTTCGGGGCCGGCGTGCTGACGCTCGCCGGCGCTTACCAGTTATCGTCACTGCGCGCTGCGTGTCTCCGGCACTGTCGCTCCCCGATCGCTGTTTTCCTCTCGCGCTGGCGTGATGGTCCCATGGGCGCAGTGGAGCTGGGGCTGCGACACGGGGCGTTCTGTCTGGGGTGCTGCTGGGCGCTGATGGCTCTGTGCTTCGCGCTCGGCGCGATGAACCTGGCCTGGATGGCGTTGCTCACGCTCGTCGTTTGCGTGGAGCAGCTGGCACCGGGCGGCGTGTGGTTCGGCCGGGCTCTGGGTGTGGGACTCCTGGCACTGGGGGCCGGGACAGCGTTTCAGCGCTAACTGACCGGATGCGCAAACACGTCCTCCTCTACGGCCTGCTGGGTGGCGCGCTGATCGCGCTCCTCAAGGTCGTCGAGTACCGCTACCTCGTCATCGAATGGTCGGTCGAGATCTACGGCGGCCTGATCGCCACGGTCTTCGCGGCCACGGGAATCTGGCTCGGCCGGAAGCTCACCCGCCCGCGCCAAACCGTGGTGGTCCGCGAGGTGCCGGCGCCGCCATCCTTCACGCTCAATCAAGGCACGCTCGAGCAGCTCGGGATCACGCGCCGCGAGTTGGAGATCCTCCAGCTGATCGCCGCCGGACTCTCCAACCGCGAGATCGCCCAGAAGCTCCTCGTCTCCGAGAACACCGTGAAGACCCATTCCAGCCGTGTGTTCGACAAGCTCGGCGCCAGGCGCCGCACGCAGGCCGTCCAGCGCGGCAAGGAGTTCGGCCTCATTCCGTAGGGAACGGCCCCGGCGAGCGATCGCCCAAAGGAGTGATTCCCCCGGATCGCCCGCCCGAATCACCCGAAATGGTGACGCGCAACTGGCCGGCGAGACCTATGCTCGTGCCGTCCTCAACCTGACAGGTGACATGATGCGCAAGATCGTTCTGACCTTCGGGCTCATTGCCGGCGCCATCCTCTCGGCGATGATGGTGATGACGGTCAGCCTCGTGGACCGGGTCGGCTTCGATACCGGCGCGATCATCGGCTACACCACGATGGTCGCCGCCTTCCTGATGATCTTCTTCGGCGTCAAGTCGTATCGCGACAACGTGGCGGGCGGTCACATCACCTTCGGGCGGGCATGTACCGTCGGCATCCTCATCACCGCGCTCGCCTCGGCATGCTACGTGGCGACGTGGGAAGTCATTTACTACAACATCATGCCGGACTTCGGCGACAAGTACGCCGCGCACCAAATCGAAAGAGCGCGTGCGGGCGGCGCCACGGCGGCGGAGATCGCCGAGAAGGAGCGGGAGCTGGCGAAGTTCAAGGAGATGTACAAGAACCCGGTGGTCAACGTGGCGCTCACGTTCCTCGAGCCGCTCCCCGTCGGGCTCGTGATCACGCTCGTGACGGCCGGCGTCCTGCGGCGGAAGAAGAACGGCGGCCGGGCGTCCGCGCCAGCCTAGATCCGCGTACGCCGCTCCCGGGACGCACGCGCGGCCTGACGTGAAGGCGGTCGTTCGGGAGCAGTTCGGGGCACTAGCCCGGCCAGGGAAGCACCCGCAGTTTAGTCCCCATGCGGTCCCCCGGTCACCGCCCGTCAGCCTGCCGTCGCGCCGCGCTGGTCATCGGCGCCCTGTGCGCGGCGCCGTCGGCGACACACGGGCAATCCCCTCCGGACACGCGCTTCGAGGCACTGGCCGCGCTCGCCGAGACGAAATTGAAGGAGTTCGGCGTCCCCGGGGTAGCCCTCGGCATCGTACATAACGGCACCACCCGCATTCGCGGGCTCGGCATCACCAACGTCGAGGACCCCTTGCCCGTCACGGCGCACACCGTCTTCCCCATCGCGTCCATCTCCAAGACGTTCGCCGCGACCGCAATGATGCGGCTGCTCGAGCGGGGAACGGTGAGCCTCCGCGCACCGGTGCGAACGTACCTGCCCCACTTCCGCGTTCGCGACGAGACCACCAGCCGTGAGGTGACCGTGTGGCATCTGCTCACGCACCTGGGTGGCTGGGAGGGACAGGTCTCCGGTCCCGACCGCGGAACGGAGACGCTCACGAACTTTGTCTCGTCCATCGCCGACCTGATGCAGGTGGCCCCGGTGGGCGCGGCGTGGAGCTACAACAACGCCGGGTTCAGCATCGCGGGGCGGGTCATCGAGGTCGTGACGGACATGCCGATCAACCGCGCAATGCGCGAGCTGGTCTTCCAGCCACTCGGTCTCGAACATGCCGGCACGACGGCCGGCGACTTCATCGTCAATCGGTTTGCCGCGGGACACACCACCCGCGACGGTGCGCCGGCGCTCAACCGGCCGTTCTCCCCTTCCACCAGCGTCACCGCGGGCGGCGTGGGGCTCTGCATCAGCGACCTGCTCGCCTATGCCCGCTTTCACCTGGGCGACGGCACCGCGGCGAACGGCGAGCGCGTCCTGAAACGCGAGTCGCTCGAGCAGCTTCGGGCGCCCCAAGTTCGCAAACACGCCACCGACGACGACATGGGGATCGGGTGGCACCTGCGCACCGTCGGCGGACGGCGCACCGCCTCGCACGGCGGAACGCTGGCCGGTCACGTCCTGCTGCTCGAGATCGTTCCGGAGCACAACTTCGCCATCGCCATCCTCACCAATTCCAACACGGGCTGGCGGCTGATCCAGGACGTCGAGCGGGAAGCATTGAGGTCGTACCTCGGTGCCACCTACGCGCTCAATCAGGCCATCGCGCATCGCGGCCTGGTCGAGTCGCTCCCCGCGGTACAGCCGCTCGCGGATCAGCCGGATCCGGCGCCATATGTCGGCACCTACCGGAGGCCGAACAACACGGTGGTGGTGCGCGCGGCGGGACGCGGCCTGTTGGTGCAGGATCGCCCGAACAGCGGGAGCCCCGGCAGAGACATGCCGGTCCTGTTCTACGGGCCCGATCGCGCGGTCGTCATGGACGGCGCCGAACGCGGCCAGTCCGTCGAGTTCGTGCGGGACACGAGCGGCCGGGTGAACTGGATCAGAGTAGTGGGGCGCGTTGCCCTGCGGGATCCGTAACGCCGGCCCTCGGAGCGGACATTGCAACGTTCGCTCACGAGCCCACGCTCGGGTACTGGCCATCGAAGCCGTTCGCAAGTACCGGAAGGGAGAGACCAGGCATGATTCCTGTCAAGAGGTTGTGTCTCGCGATTTGGGCGCTTGCTACCGCGGCGACTCGACTGCCGGCGCAGACCCCCGCCGACACAGCATCGGTCCAGGCCTTCTATGGCGCGTGGTTCGGCCCGGCGCAGCAGGACCCGGTTCGCTACGCCAGTTTCTACGCACCGGACGGGTACATCCTTCCCCCCAACGCCCCGCCCGTGCAGGGTCGCGACGCCATCGCGGACTGGCAACGACGAACTCGCGAAGAGACCACCTACACGACGAGGCCCGAGGGTATCAGAGTGGACGAGATCAGATTCCTCGGGCCGAACTGGGTGGTGTATCGAGGCACGCTGTGGGGCCAGCGGATCCCGAGGACCGGTGGCGAGCCCGTCGCGTTCGAGACCAAGTACTTTGACCTCCTCGCGCGATCGGACGGCGGAGAGTGGAAAGTCGCCTATCGAATGTGGAGTGACAGTCGGTGACGCAACGGCACAGGATGACGATGACGGTGCTTGGGGTGGTTTTGCTCGCGGTGAGCTGCGAGCGCGCAGCGGCCCAGTCCGTGAACGCCGGAGACGCCGGCCTGCGGCAGGCCCTGACGATGCCCGCCGTCCGCGCGGGTCTGGACACGGTCAGTGCTTGGGAGGCTCGGGCCGTCGAGACCTTGATCGCGCTTGGGTCGATCATGTCTCCGTCCGGCCGGGAACACGACCGCGCCCTTTGGGTCGCCGAGCGCATGCGGGCCATCGGCCTGCAGCACGTGGTGCTGGACTCGATACCCAACGCGGTTGGCGTGATTCCCGGGCGATCGGGGAAGGAGATCGTGTTCGTCTCGACGCTTGACGACCTCCTCCCGGTGGCCGAGTTCCAGCGACGAGCCGGCCGGCCGCCCCGTCGCGAGGGTGACCGAGTCGTGGGTCCCGGCACGAACACGTCGCTCACAACCGCCGCGATGCTCACGGCGGCGGCGGCCCTCGTCACGGCCGGTACGCAACCCGAGCATGACCTCGTCTTCGCAGCAGTGGCGCAGGAAGAAACGGGGCTGGTGGGCATGAAGTCCCTCTACCGCCAGCGGAAGGACAGAGCGCTCGGGTTCGTGGACATCCTCTGCGACGGTCACGGCATTACCTACGGCGCCATCACGATCCACTGGTGGAAGGTGGTCGCCCGGGGCCCGGCGGGACACTCGCTGAACGGCGGATTGCCCAACGTCAACCAGGGCATCGGGCGCGCGGTGGACCGGATCCTCGCCCTTCCCCAGCCGGAGCGCCACCGGAATCGCCGCACGGTGATCAACGTGGCGCAAGTCCACTCCGGCGAGGTGTACAACCACAAGCCGGCGGAAGGCTGGTTCTCACTCGACATTCGGTCGCTCGACGGAACGATCGTGGAGGAGATCGAGCGTGACCTGCGGACCGTGCTCGACCGCGTGACTGAGGAAACCGCGATCACGTTCGCGCTGGAACCGTTTCAGCTCACTCCCGGCGGCCAGATTCCTGGGGCGCTCGATTCACTACTCACCCAGGCGGCGATCGCCGTCTCCCGCCACCTGGGCTACGATCCGACTCTGTCGGACGCCGGCTCAGCTAACCTGAACGCGGCGCTTGGCGGCGGCACACTGGCGATCGGGCTGTCAGGCAGCCGCGGGGGCGAACGAGGGGAAGCCGGCGAGTGGGCAAGTATCCCCGGACTCATGAACACGGCTCGCCACGTCCTCCTGCTTGCGGCAAGCGTGGGAGGCGCGCGGTAG
>CAZVKD010000033.1:13683-14932 GCA_964627675.1 uncultured Gemmatimonadaceae bacterium | reverse complement strand
TGGAGGCCTTCGCCTGACACCGAGCTGAGGATCCCATGGAATTCCTGATCGGCGGCGTCGCGCTCGCGCTCGCCTACCTCTACGGCAGTCTGCACGTGGTCAAGCAATACGAACGGGCGGTGGCCTTCTTCCTGGGTCGCTACTGGGCCACCAAGGGCCCGGGGCTGATCTTTGTGCCGCTGTTCTTCGCCAAGCTGAACCGGGTCTCGCTCCGGATCGTGGCCATGGACATCCCGCCCCAGGACGTCATTACGCGGGACAACGTCTCGATCAAAGTGAACGCGGTGTTGTACATGCGAGTGAAGAACCCGGAAGCCGCGATCATCGAAATCGAGAACTATCTATTCGCGACCAGCCAGCTCGCGCAGACGACGTTGCGCAGCGTCCTCGGCGAGGTCCAGCTGGACGAGTTGCTGGCGGATCGGGAGAAGATCAACGGGATCCTGAAACAGATCGTGGACCAGCGCACCGAGCCCTGGGGCATCGAAGTCTCCGCCGTGGAGGTGAAGGACGTGGACCTGCCGCCGGAGATGCAGCGCGCCATGGCGCGCCAGGCCGAGGCCGAGCGGGAGCGTCGCGCCAAGGTGATCGCGGCCGAGGGCGAGTTCCAGGCGTCCCACAAGCTGGCCGAGGCCGCAGGCGTCATCGCCACGCAGCCGGCGGCGCTGCAACTGCGATACCTCCAGACGCTGGTGGAGATCGCCACCGAGAACAGTTCCACGACGATCTTCCCCATCCCCATTGACTTGTTGTCGCCGTTCCTGGAGATGGCGCGGGCCGGCGCGACCGCCGGGAAGAGCCTCCCCGCGTTTACCGGTGTGCCCCTGCCGGGCGCGGCGACACCGGCACCCACGGCCGTCTCTGCTCCCGCCACCGCGGAGCGGCGAGGGTAGGACGGCAGTGGCGCTCCCCACGCCGCTCGGACCACGCCTGGATCGCGGCACCATCGAGCGGATCATTCAACGCGCGGCCGAACTGCAGGCGGGCGAACGCGATCTGGGCGAGGGCCTGTCCGAGTCCGAACTACTGGCGTTGGGCCGGGAGGTCGGCATCCCGGAGCGGTATCTCCAGCAGGCGATCCTGGAGGAGCGCACGCGTGCCGGGCTCGAGGGTCAGCGTGGCGTGACGGCGTGGATCGCGGGCCCGAGTCGCGTCGCCGCCGGGCGAGTCATCCAGAAACCGCGCGCGCAAACGGAAGCGGCCCTGTCCCAGTGGATGGCCGAAGGCGAGCTGCTCCAGGTCAAACGCC
>CAZVKD010000033.1:0-13673 GCA_964627675.1 uncultured Gemmatimonadaceae bacterium | reverse complement strand
GGTTTACCAACCAGTTGGCTTGGGAACCGCAGCAAGGGGCATTTGCCTCGCTGAAGCGCGCGTTCCGGTCGGGGGGGCGCCGGTACATTCTTGCCCGGGCGCGAGAGGTTGCCGGCAGCGTCACCGAGGTCGAAGGCGGCGGGGCGTACGTGCAGCTCGTGGCGGACATCGGCAACATCCTCCGGGAGCGGCTGACCGCGGCGCTGCTCGCGAGCATCGCGGGCCTTGCGGCCAGCGGTATCGCGCTGGTCATTGGCGTCATGCCGCTGGTTGCCGCGATCCCGGCCGCGGTGGGTTTTCCGCTGGGCGTGGCCGTGGCCAGGAAACAGCGTGACGAGGCCGCGGAGGTGCAGGGAGCGCTGGAGCAAGTGCTCGATCGGCTGGAGCATGGGGACCTCGAGCCGCATCGGGTGGCCTCGGGAAGCCGGCGGGATCCCCTGCTCCGTGTGGCTGACGAAATCCGGGGGATGATCCAGAAGGGGCAGTAACCAGCGGTGCGGCAGATGCGGCAGGAGTTGGAGGAACGGCGGCCGATCCAGCCGCCAACGCTGCCGCCGGTGGTCCGAGAGACTGCGGGGGGCTGCCGCCCCTCCTCAACGCGAACCAACCGGGGTTGGAGCAAGGAGTCGCATGACCGACATCAAGACCGTAGGCGTACTCGGCTGTGGCCTGATGGGAAGCGGAATTGCGCAGGTGTCCGCCGCCGCCGGGTACCGCACGATCGTCCGGGAGGTCTCGGACGAACTCAACGAGAAGGGGAAGGCCGGGATCGCCAGGTCGCTGGACAAGTTCGTCGAGAAAGGGAAGCTGGCCAAGGACGCGCGTGACGCCACGCTTGCGCGCCTCCGGTTCACCACCTCGTTGCGCGAACTCGCCGGATGCGACATCGTCATCGAGGCGGTGACGGAGGATCTGGAGCTGAAGAACGGCCTGTGGCGCGAGCTGGACGGTCTGTGCGGTGCCACGACGATCTTCGCCTCGAATACCTCGAGCCTCACCATTGCAGCGATGGCCGCGGCGACCAAGCGGGCGGACCGATTCGTCGGACTGCACTTCTTCAATCCGGTGCCACTGATGAAACTGGTCGAGGTCGTGCGTACGGTCACGACCAGCCCGGAGACGTTCGACCGCGCCATGCGGTTCGCCACGTCACTCGGGAAGGAGCCGATTGCGGCGAAGGACAGCTCGGGGTTCATCGTGAATCTGTTGCTCGTGCCGTATCTCCTCGATGCCATTCGCGCCCTGGAGCGCGGGGTCGGCACCGTACCGGACATAGACAAGGGGATGGTGCTGGGCACGGGGCACCCCATGGGCCCGTTCACCCTGCTCGACTTCGTGGGGCTGGACACCACGTACAAGATTGCCGAGATCATGTTCCACGAGTACCGGGAGCCGCGGTACGCCCCGCCGCCGCTGCTCAGACGGATGATCCTGGCGGGCATGTTCGGCAAGAAGTCCGGCAAGGGCTTCTACGACTATGCCATGAACCCTCCAACCGTTTCCAACCTGGGGCTCTGATCATGTGGCAATCTGCGGCCGAGTGGCATGCGGCGCTCAACGACCTTCCCCCGGCTCTTCTCGTGGCGTCCCTGGTGTTCGACCTGGTGGGGAGCGCGACAAAACGAGAGGGACTCAAGACGGCGGGCTTTTGGACGCTCATCGCGGGCGCGGCCGGCGCCGTCGTGGCCCTGGTGTCCGGCCTGCTCGCCGAGGACACGATCGAGCATGGGGAATCGGTCCACCGTGTCATGGAGCGGCACGAGGCGTTCGCGATCACGGCGACGATCGTCTTCGGACTGCTGGCGGTCTGGCGCATCTGGCGGCGAGGCAACCTCCCGGGCCAGGAACGCGCCGTGTACCTGGTTGCGGCGACGTTGGGAACCGCCATGGTGGTATGGGTGGCCCACCTGGGCGGGACGATCGTGTTCCGCCACGGCGGAGGCGTGCCCACGCCGGTCATGCAGGAGGCGCTGCGAGAGCGCACCGGCGAGCATGAGCACGCGCCCGGCGAGGAGCACGATGAGCCGGGAACGTCGCCGAGTAGCGATACCGCGGCCGCTCAAGCCGAGTCTGGGGGACACACGCACGCGCCGGGGACGCCGCCACACGAGCACTGAGGCGATGGCGGGCAATGATGGGCCGTTTCAGGCGACGGTCAGCGCGCTGGGTTGGCTTTACCTTACGGCCTGCACGGCCGCCGGTGTGCGCCCGCACCTGCGTCCTTTGCAGGGCGCGGCCGTGGACACGATCTCATCGTCGCCGGAGCCGGTCATCGAGCGCCTGAGCACGGCAGTGAGCGCGCTGGGATTCCGGGTTCGCGCACGAAGCACGGCGGAGGGGTACCTCGAAACGGAGTGGCAGGACCTCCGACGATCGGCACCCGCGAACGCCGACCACCTCGCCTCCGATCGCGTCATCAAGCTGCGGGCCTGGGCCGACCCGCTGCCGCCGGGCGAGACGATCGTGGTGCTGGAGGCGGTGTACCGCCGCTACACGGACCCTTCG
Organism: uncultured Gemmatimonadaceae bacterium; assembly: GCA_964627675.1. Lineage (GTDB taxonomy): Bacteria > Gemmatimonadota > Gemmatimonadetes > Gemmatimonadales > GWC2-71-9 > JACQHC01. The sequence continues at coordinate 11,168 of CAZVKD010000033.1, read as the reverse complement.
CAACCCAGTCGCGAGCTCGAGATCGTCGTTCCGCGCGACCATCCGGCCGATTCCCTGGTGCACCGGCTCATGCGCTTGCTGGAGCCTGCGTGAGCGGCAGCCCGGCGGATCGGGTGACGGATCGGGAGTTCTGCGAGTCCGCGCTGCCCAGGGTCTCGCGCACGTTCGCCGTGTCCATCCGGCTGCTGCCGCCGCCGCTGGAACACCCCACGCTCATCGCGTACCTGCTCTGCCGCATCGCCGATACCATCGAAGATGCCCCGCGACTTTCGCCCTCGGAGAAACGCCTGCTGTTGCGGGACTGGCGTGGCGCCCTCGACGACGGCGCACCTGCGCCCGAGTCCCTGCGCGCGGCGTTCCAGGCACCGGCGACCGATGAGGAGCGACTGGTGCACGGCTGCGAACACGTGCTGCGGGAGTTCGGCGCGCTTGCCGTGAGGCAGCGTACGGCCATTCGACCCTGGGTCCAGGAGATGTGCGACGGGATGGCCGAGTTCGCCGGACGCGAACCGGCCGTCCCGGAGCCCGGGCTCGCGGCGCTCGGCACGGTGAGTGATCTGGATCGCTATACGTACTACGTGGCCGGCACCGTCGGGCATTTGCTCACCGAGTTGTTCGGGCTGCACGCGCTCGCCGCTCGCCCGTCGCGCCTCGAACGGCTCAAGGCGCTGGCCACCAGTTTTGGGCGCGGGCTGCAACTCACCAACATCATCAAGGACGTGACGGACGACCGACGTCGCGGTTGGAGTTTTGTGCCGCGACAATTGTGCGAGGTGTGCGGCCTCCGGCCGGAGGATCTGCAGGACGGGCGACACCGGGATGGCGCGCGTCGGGTGATGCTGTCGCTCATCGCGAAAGCGAAGGGACACCTGTCCGACGCCCTCGCCTACACCACCACGCTGCCGCGCCGCCAGTACGGAATTCGCTTGTTCTGTCTCAGCGCCCTGTACTTCGCGGTTCGAACCCTGCGGCTGGCCGAAACCGACCCCCGGCTGCTCGATCCGGGGCACAAGGTAAAGATCAGCCGCGCGGCGGTGTATCGGACGTTGCTCGCCGCGCGCGTCGTGGCGCCGAGCAACCGGATGGTACGCGCCTACTTCCGCTGGCTAGCTGGCGATCACTGGCCCGCGGCCGCACCCGTGCCGGCTGGAGTCGGCGCGACGTGAAACAGTATCTCGACCTGTTGCGCCACGTGCTGGAGCACGGCCGACTCAAGCCCGACCGCACGGGCACCGGAACGTTGAGCGTCTTCGGCTATCAGGCCCGGTTCGACCTCGGCGCCGGCTTTCCGCTCGTCACCACCAAGAAGCTCCACATCAAGTCCATTGTGTACGAGCTCCTGTGGTTCCTGCGCGGCGACACCAACGTGCGGTACCTGCGAGAGCACGGCGTCACGATCTGGGACGAGTGGGCGGACGAGCGAGGAGAGCTTGGCCCGGTCTACGGCCGGCAGTGGCGGGCGTGGGCGACACCCGGCGGCGGCCGCATTGACCAGATCGCCGAGGTGCTGCGGCAGCTTCGCGAGACGCCGCATTCCCGGCGCATCCTGGTGAGCGCCTGGAACCCGGCGGACGTGCCCAAGATGGCGCTCGCGCCGTGCCACGCCCTGTTTCAGTTCTACGTGGTGGACGGGCGGCTCTCGTGCCAGATGTATCAGCGCAGCGCCGACGTATTCCTTGGCGTCCCGTTCAACATCGCGTCCTACGCGTTGCTCACGGCGATGATGGCACACGTGACGGACCTGGCGCCCGGGGAGTTGATCCTCACGCTGGGAGACGCCCACCTCTATACCAACCACCTGGAGCAAGCGCGCCTGCAACTCACGCGCGAGCCGCGCGCCCTGCCCATACTCCAACTGAATCCGCGCGTTCGCTCCCTGTTCGACTTCGCGTTCGAGGACATCGCCATCAGCGGCTACGACCCGCATCCGCACATTCCGGCCATAGTCGCGGTCTGACGATCCCGCAAAAACGTCAAAAACCTATTGCATATCTAATCGTCATGTCGTATTGTGTTGCGCAACCACAACTCCGCATTGGAGTTCGATGCGCATCGGACTCGCGTACAATCAGCGACCAGAACTGATCGGCGAGTCTCCTCATTCGCGACCGCGGCATCCCGCAGACCCGACGACGACCGACGCGTACGTCGAGTGGGATGATCCGGCGACCATCGCCGCCGTCGAACACGCTCTTCGATCCCTGGGCGAGGTCATCCGTCTCGAAGCCGTGGATGATTTTGCCTCCCGCCTGCGCGCCGCGCGGGTGGATCTGTTGTTCAACATGGCCGAAGGCCTCAGCGGCCCCAATCGCGAGGCCCACGTGCCGGCCATCGCCGAATTCCTGGGCGTGCCGTACACGGCAAGCGACCCGCTGACGCTCTCGTTGACCCTGCACAAGGCGCGCACCAAGGAGATCCTGGCGTTCAGACGGATCCCGACGGCGCCCTTCGTCCTGGTGACGTCGGATGCCGACGCGGAGGCGCTCGGGCGGCTTCCCTACCCCGTCTTCCTGAAGCCCGCGTGGGAAGGATCGTCCAAGGGCGTGTCGGTCGCGAACCTCGCGGATACCCCGACCGCGGCGCGTTCGCGCGCCCGCGAACTGCTCGCGACCTACGGCGAGCCCGTGCTCGCCGAGACGTTCCTCCCCGGCGACGAGTTCACCGTGGCGGTCCTGGGCAACGGCCCCGAGGCGGATTGCCTGCCCCTGATTCGCTATCGGTTCGACGTCCTGCCTCCCGGCGTGCCGCCCGTCATGGGCTATGAGGCCAAATGGCTGTGGGACACGGACGAACGACTGGCGCATATCCTCGAGTGTCCGGCATCCGTGCCCCCGGCGCTCGCGCGACGCATCGAGGAGACGGCACTGGCCGCCTATCACGCGCTCGGCTGCCGGGACTGGGCGCGGGTGGACATCCGGCTCGATGCCGCCGGCGTGCCCAACGTGCTCGAACTCAACCCGCTGCCCGGGATCATCCCCGATCCGGCACAGCACAGCTGTTTCCCCACCGCCGCCGCAGCCGCGGGCATGCCCTACGCCGACCTGATTCAGACGGTGGCGCGGATCGCCTGGAAGCGGCTCACGGGACGTGAGCTCGCGGCCGCCCCCCTGGCCGGAGCGGCTGCCTGAGAGTTGCCATCCTCTACGACGGCGGCGCCAGTGACTGGACCAGCCAGGATGTCCGGTCCGTCCTCGACCCCGTAAACCAGATCGGCGATGTCCTCCGGGCCCGCGGCCACCGGGTGCACCGCGTCCCGGTGCATCACGGCCTCAAGTGGCTGGACCGTGTCCGTCAGGCGGACCTGGTGTTCAACCTGTGCGAGGGCATCGGCGCGGTGAGCCGTTACGAGACCTTCGTGGTCGGCACGCTGGAACTCACCGGCGTGCCGTTCACCGGGGCCGGGGCCTGGACCGTCACCGTCTGTCACGACAAGCCCCTGGTGAACGCCTTGCTGCAGTCCGTGGGGGTGCTGGTCCCCCGCTGGTGCGTGCCCTCCAGCGATCGGCTGCCGGCGGACTTCCCGCTCCCGGCCATCGTGAAACCGGCCGCTGAGGACGCGAGCGTCGGGATCGACCAGGGGGCGGTGGTCACGACGCGGCGCGGATTACGGGCGCGCATCGAGGTCCTGGCCGCCCAGTACGAGCGCGTGATGGTCCAGCAGTATATCGCGGGTCGGGAGATCGCCGTCGGGATCGTAGGGGACGACGTGCTGCCGATGTCCGAGATCGACTTCAGTGGCATGCCCGCCGGACACTGGCCCATCCTGTCGTTCGACGCGAAGTGGACCGCGGGATGTGCGGAAGATGCCGGGAGCCGCCCGGTGTGTCCGGCCAAGCTGCATCCCGGGCTGGCGCGCCGCATCCGGGAAGCGGCGGTGCTCGCCTGGCGGACGGTCCGCGGGCACGGCTACGGGCGGGTGGATCTGCGGGTGGATGCCAAGGGACAACCCTGGGTCCTCGAGGTGAATCCCAATCCGGACATTTCCGACGACGCCGGGTTGTCCCGCATGGCCCAGGCAACCGGTTGGTCGTACGGCGACCTCATTGCCCGCATCACCGATCTGGCCTTGAGCGCCAGGCGCGGGACACGGCCTATCGAGCGGCCGGAGGTGGGGCTGGAAGCCCGCACCGCGTGAGCACCGTTGCCCGGACGCTCGCCCTCCGCGCGCCGTCACGAGCGGATCGCGCCCGCGTGGACGCGATCGTCAGCGCGACCGGGGTCTTCCGGCCAGACGAGCGCGCCATCGCCCTGGAGGTGTTCGACGGAGCGGTGGCGCGACCCGGTGCGGACTACTACGCCCTCGGGGCATACGACGAGCGCGACCGGCTGATCGGGTTCGCATTCTATGGCCCCACACCGTGCACCCTGGGGACCTGGGACCTCTATTGGATTGCCGTGGACCCCGGAAGCCAGCGGCACGGGACGGGCCGGACGATCATGGACGCCTGCGAGCGCGACATGGCGGCGCGCGGCGGGCGCCTGGTGGTGGTCGAGACCTCGTCCCGGCCCGACTACGAACCGACGCGCCGGTTCTACCAGGCGCTGGGATACCAACAGGCGGCATGCGTCCGGCAGTTCTACGCGCCGGGCGACGACCTGGTCATCTACACCAAGCCACTGACTCCCTCCCGGAGTGCGTCCCGTCATGGCTGATTGGCAGAAGGTCCTGCGCGAGCGCAGCCTGTCCACGCTTCGGCAACTGGTCGACAAGTTCGGGGCCGAGCATTTCCCCGACCTGGAGCGGCTGCAACAGGCGGTGGACAACTTCGAGCTTCGCATCTCTCCCGCGATGGTGGATCTCATCAAGGAGCCGGGCGACCCGATCTGGCGGCAATACGTGCCCGATCTCCAGGAGCTGGAGGTCGTGGACGGCGTTCCCGACAGCCTCAACGAAGACGCCGACAGCCCGGTCCCCAACATCACCCATCGCTATCCGGACCGCGCGCTATTCCTGGTGAGCCCGGTCTGCGCGGCCTATTGCCGGTTCTGCACGCGCCGCCGCAAGGTGGGCGATCCCGAGAAGATCCCCTTGTCGCAGTTCGACAGCGCGTTCAGGTACCTCGAGGAGCACGACGAGATCCGCGACGTGATTCTCTCGGGCGGGGATCCGCTGCTGCTGTCGGACCGGCGGCTCGACCAGATCCTGAGCCGGCTGCGACAGATTCCGCACCTGGAGATCCTGCGAATCGGCAGCCGCGTACCGTGCCACCTGCCCGAGCGCGTCACGCCCGAGTTGTGCGCGATTCTCAGGCAATACCATCCGCTGTACGTCAACACGCATTTCAATCATCCCGACGAATTGACGCCTGCGGCGGTCCGGGCCCTTGGCATGCTGGCCGATGCCGGGATCCCGCTGGGGTGCCAAACCGTGCTCTTGCGGGGCGTGAACGATTCGGTGCCCGTGATGCGGGACCTGATGCAGCGGTTGCTCGCCGCCCGGGTTCGCCCCTACTACATCTACATGTGCGATCAGGTGGCGGGCGCCGAGCATTTCAAGACGTCGGTGGAGACCGGACTCGAGATCGTGCGCGGCTTGCGGGGCTGGACCAGCGGCTTGGCCGTCCCCCACTTCGTGATTGATGCGCCGGGTGGCGGCGGTAAGATCCCGCTGTTGCCGGAGTACGTGGAGCGGGTGACGGAGGACGAAGTGGTGTTGCGCAACTACCGGGGCCGCAAGTTCGTCTGGCGGCAGCCGCGGGAGGACGCACTGGTAGCCGCGGGGATTCACGAACCGGAGTACGGGATCGTGTCCATTGACGTGGCCGCGCGCAAGAGCGGCACCCGGCGGGCGGCGAAACGGAAGAGGGCGTGAGGATGGGAAGGACGCGGAAGGTTGGTGAAGGTTGGTGAAGGTTGTGAAGGTTGTGAAGGTTGTGAAGGTTGTGAAGGTTGTGAAGGTTGTGAAGGTACCAGCTAACCTTCCCATCCTTCACATCCTTCCCAACCTTCCCCATCCTTCCCTCCACGGCGGCGTGGGGAGAGCGCGCTGGCGCGGCCACACTTCGTTCAGCGTCTCGGCTTCGTACAGCCGGCCGTTCTTCATCACATACCTGAGGCTGGTAGTGTTCCTGAGGTTCTCCAGCGGATCCCGATCCAGCACGAGAATGTCGGCCAGCTTCCCCGCCTCGATGGTGCCGATATCCTTGGCCAGACCGATCGCCTCCGCCCCATAGATCGTTGCCACCCGCAGCGCATCGTGGCTCGACAATCCGCCCGACGCCACGGCCCACAATTCCCAATGGTATCCCAGGCCCTGCAGCTGGCCGTGGCTTCCTACGCCGACGCGAGCACTGTCTTCCACCATGCGCTTGACGAATTCCGCGTGCCTGGGGAACACCTGCTCCTCGTCCAGCACCCAGCGCGGGCGGCGCCGGCTTCGGAAATCCACGCTCTCCTCCGGCGCAAATCGCCGCAGCTTGGGATCGTCGTGCACTTCTTCCCTGGCGTAGAAGTAGTTCTCCGCAAACGGACCGCCGTAGGAGACCAACAGCGTCGGGCTGTTCGTGGTCTGTGAGGCTCGGAACAACTTCACCACATCCTCGTAGATCGGCGCCACCGGAAGCGCGTGCTCCACGCCGGGGTACCCGTCCATGACGTGCGTGAGATCGAGTTTGAAGTCCAGCCCGCCCTCCGTGGTCGGCATGAGCTCCAGGGTCTTGGCCGCCTGAATGATCCACTGGCGCTGCTGCCGGTTGCCGGACATGTACATCTTCAGCGTTTGCGTGCCGTAGTACTGGCTGTAGCGCTTGAGCACGCTCATCGCGTGCGCCGAGTCGCGAATGTTCTCGCTGATGAACACGCCCGGGCCGGTCGAGTAGATCCGCGGACCGAGCATCCCCCCGGTCGCGACCCGGTCCTGATAGCTCAACACGTCCGTCGTGGCGGTCTGCGGATCGCGCGTCGTGGTGACGCCGTAGGCGAGCGTCGTCAGGTATTGCCAGGCCTGCTCGGGATGAATCTCCGGCACCAGCCACTGGGCGTGGTAGTGCGTGTCCACGAAGCCGGGCATGACGGTCGTGCCGGAGACGTCAATCACCTGCGCACCGGCCGGTATCTGCACTGAATCCCGCCGTCCCACGGCCACGATCCGGTTGTCCGTGACCACGAGGTCCGCGTTCTCGATGATCTCGCGACCCCTCATGGTCAGTACCCGCCCGCCGCGCAGTACCACGGTGCCCCGCGGTACGTCCCGCGGGAGCTTCACGGCGATCCGCGTCTCCGCCGGCTTGTAGGTCACCGTATCGGCGCGAGCCGAGTCGAGCCCCGCGCGTACCGAGTCGGCGTGGGCGCGGATGGCCTGGGCCCGGGCGCGGATCTGATCGGCGGCTCGGATCAAGGAGTCGGCCTTGAGCTGCACCGAGTCCGCGATCAACCGGTTCAGCTTTGCCCGCAGGGAATCGGGGACCGCAGCCGGCGCCCTGGTGAGGCTGTCCAGCGTCTTCCGCGCCGTGCGCAAGGTGTCGAGCAGCTGCCGGGCGCGGAGCGCGCGAGCCACGGTCGCTCGGTTCTCGGTCTCCGTGCTGTCCTCGATGGTCTCCACCCGCGCGAGATCATAGGTGGCGAACGCGTTGCCGATGGCCCAGTGAACCCGATGGCCGTCGGCGCTCCAGGACGGGAACTCCCCACCGATGTCGGTAAGCTGCCGCACCAGCACGGGGGCGCCGCTCGGGTTCGCCACGGAGATGGTCTGCACCGGACCGCCGACCTCGGGGATGTCCACCGTGTAGATGTGACTGCCGACCTGCGCCACGGCTCGGCGGCGACCGGCGGGCGAGATCATGATCACGTCGGCCGGCGGCGCCTGGGGGCCTTCTTCCGCGGGCCCCACGTCCTCCTCGGCGGGGAGCGGGAACACGCGACGCGGTAGCGCCCGCCACGCCTCCGGATGCGGCGTGGCGGAAGACGGGGGTGGGGCACCGCGGATTTGCACGTGTTGCTTCACGTCCGTCCCGTCCCACCGGAACGACACCAGTCCTTCGCTGGGACTGGACGCGTAGATCCGATCGGGCTGGTCGCGCCGGAAATGGGCCGCGTCCCGGTTCCCGGTGGGCGCGATGAGCGTGACGTCACCGCCTGCGGCCGGCACCCACACGAATTCACCACCCAGCGGGCCAAAGAACACGTCGGGCGCCCGCTTCAACTCCCGGGCCGCCGCGCGCGTCGCCACCACCCGCTGGCCGTCCGGGGACCACGCAAGGTTGTAGTACAACGCGGGAACGCCCGTGAGCCGGACCGGCGGCGCGGTGCCGTCAGCTCGGACCTTCATGATGTGACCGCCGAGTGAGTCGTCCCAGGTGGCGAACGCCACCCATGCGCCATCGGGGGACCACACGGCGTGATACTCGCCCACGTCCGCGCTGCTGAGGCGTCGCGGCTCTCCTCCCGCGAGGTCCTTGATCCACAGGCGATCGAACGCGGTGAACACCACGCGCTTGCCGTCCGGCGACGGCACCGGGTGGCGGATCTGTCGCGCCGTCACCATCGCCGCGGTATCCACGCGATACGCGAACTTCACCTCGGGCCCAATGTCAGCCGACACCTCGGCCTCGAAGGGGATCTTCGTGGCAGCGTTGCCGTCCACCGGCACCTGCCAGATCTCACCACCGTAGGACACCACGATGGCGCGCGAGTCCGGCGTGAAGCTGTAACCCGGAAGCACGTCGAGCGTGGCACGCGACTCCATGTCGTCCCGCTGCACCGGGTACGCCAGCCAACGCTCCTCACCCGTGGCCAGCTCGCGGATTCGAAGCCCGGTGTGGGCGTCGTGACGCGTGCCATACACCAGCCACTTCCCATCCGGGGAGACGGCGGGCCGGAACCCCGAGCCGTACCGGAAGGACATCAACGTCGTCGTCCCGCGCTCCCGATCGTACACGTACAACTGGTACTGGGGGAACAGCGCGTTGTACTGCCAGTCGCCCGTGCGACCCGCGAACCAGATGTAGCGACCATCGGGCGTCGGCGCGGCGCCAATGGTCTTGAACGGCTGGGGGCCGCGGATCACCGGCAGCGGGCTCCGCCGTTTCACGTGGTACATCTGGATCTTGTGGGCGCCGCCGAGCCCGCCCGCACGGCTCACCACGATGTGCTCGCCATCCGGCATCCACTCGGGAGAGACGTACAGGCTCGAGTTCCCCTGGGTGACCTGGACGGTGTCGGTGAAATCGAGCCGCATGATCCAGACGTTGTCGCCGCCGGAGCGATCCGAGACGAACGCGATGGACTCACCGTCGGGGCTGAAGCGCGGCTGGGCGTCGAAGGCGAGGCCCTCGGTGATCCGCGTCGCCTTGCCGCCGGTGATGGGCAGCGTGTACAGATCGCCAAGGAGATCGAACACGATGGTCCGGCCGTCGGGACTCACGTCGAGCGAGAGCCACGTGCTTTTGGTGGCGGTGAACGTCGCCTTGCGGCTGGCGGCGAGCGGGAGCGGTCGCTGCTCGCGCCGCGCCCCCGGGCCCTGGGGAGACTGCTGGGGGAAAGCGTCGCCGGCAGCCGCCGCCGCCAAGGCGGAGAGCAAGGCGGCCCGCGCCACCCACGTCGGGCTGGCGTGACTCCTCATCGCACCCTCCCCATCCCGTTCAGCACCGTTGGCGCAACGTGGCGCCAGGGTTCATCAGGCGCGGCCCGCTGGCGCGGCCAGATCTCGTTCAGCGTCTCGCCCTCGTAGAGGCGCCCGTTCTTCATGACGTACCGAACGGTGTTCGTGTTCCGGATGTTCTCCAGCGGGTTCGCATCGAGCACCACGAGGTCTGCGAGCTTGCCGGGCTCGAGCGAGCCTAAGTCGCGACCCAAACCGATCGCCTCGGCACCGAGGATCGTGGCGATCCGCAGGGCGTCGTGATTGGCCATCCCGCCGCTCTGAATCGCCCACAGCTCCCAGTGATAACCCAACCCCTGGAGTTGCCCGTGGCTCCCCACGCCGGCCCGACCGCCCGACTCGACCAGCTGCTTGATCCACGCGGCGTGCTTGCGAAAGGCGTACTCATCCTGGCGGAACCAGCTCCCCGGACCCGGGCCCGGGTTTCGCCGGCGGATCTTGTAGTCCAGCTCTTCCTTGGGAGTGAAGTGGCCGAGCTTCGCATCGCCCACCAAGTTCTCGGTGGTGTAGAAGTAGTTTTCCGCCCACGGCCCGCCGTAGGACACCAGGAGGGTCGGCGTGTTGGTCGTGCCCGAGGTCTTAAACAGCTCGACCACATCGTCGTACGCCGGAATGATCGGCATGGTATGTTCGATGCCCGGATAGCCGTCCATCGCGTGGGTCATGTTGAGCCGATAGTCCAGGCCGCCTTCCGTGGTGGGCATCAAGCGCAACTCGCGCGCCGCCATGATGAGCAGCTGGCGCTGCCGGCGGTTTCCGGCCATGTACATCTTGAAGGTCTGGGTGCCCCAGTAGTCGCTGTAGCGGCGCAGCACGTCGCGCGCGTGGGCCAGGTCGCGGATGCCTTCGGTCCAGAACACGCCGGGCCCCGTGGAATAGACCCTCGGGCCCGGCATGAGCCCGGCCTCCACCCGGTCGGCGTAGGTCAGCACATCGGTCGTGGCGGTCTGCGGATCGCGCGTCGTGGTGACGCCATAGGCAAGATTGGCCAGGTAGATCCACGGCCGGGACCAGTGCAGCCCCCAGAGGTTCCACATGTGGGCATGCGTGTCCACGAAGCCCGGGACGATCGTCTTGCCGGCGACGTCAATGATGCGGGCCCCCTCCGGCACCATCGCCACCCCGCGCCGCCCGACGTCCGTGATCCGGTTGTCGCGAATCACCACGTCGGCGTTCTCGATCACCTCGGTCCCGCGCATCGTGACGACGCGCGCCCCACGCAGCACCGCCGTGCCCTGCGGGATGTCGCGGCTGGCGCTGACGGGAATGCGCGTTTCCTCCGCCCGGTAGCCGGTGTCGGCCTCCGCGCGGTCGAGCCGGTAGGTCACGAACGCATTCCCGATGGACCAGTGCACGGTGCGCCCGTCCGCGCCCCACGCGGGGAACTCGCCGCCGATGTCGGTGAGCTTGGCCACCGGGAGCGCGGCGCTGTCGGGCGCGCTCACCACCACGGTGGGCACGTCGCCCCCGGTCAGGGGAACGGGCAGCACGTACACGTCGCGGCGCACGTACGCCAGGGCGAGGTCACCCCGGGGCGCCTCGACCTGCTGCGCGAGGCCGACGCGGTCGT
>CAZVKD010000032.1:7406-15060 GCA_964627675.1 uncultured Gemmatimonadaceae bacterium | reverse complement strand
TCGCAGGTCCTTGTCCGTGAAGTGCGCGAGGATTGGATTACGGACGGCGAGCAGCTCGATGTCGCATTGCTCATCCGGCGAGAAAGACTGCACCTTCTGTAGCAACGCATCAATCGGAGCCATCATGCATTCTTGCCTCATCCCCCGTCGTTCTGTTCTCGGCGTGGCCCGCGGTCGCCCGTTGCACGTCGCGGCAGTTTTTCTGCTCACCGCCCTGCTGGGCGGCGCCGCAACACCGCAGCGGCCGGCGCGGCTCCGCTTCGCGGTGTCCTTCCCGCCGGCCCAAAGCCCGACGCCGCTCGACGGCCGATTGCTGCTGCTCGTCTCGGCAGACTCGAGCGCCGAACCCAGGTTTCAGATCAGCGACGCCGCCAACACCCAACAGGTGTTCGGCACTGACGTGGAAGGCCTGAAACCAGGGCAGGAGGCGATGGTGGACGGATCGGCCTTCGGCTATCCGAGACAGAGCCTGGCGGACATCCCCCCGGGGCGTTACCGCGTGCAGGCGCTTCTCAACCGATATGAAACCTTCCGCCGGTCCGACGGCCACACGGTCAAACTCCCGCCCGACATGGGCGAAGGGCAACAGTGGAATCGCAAGCCGGGGAATCTCTACTCCACGCCACAGTGGGTCTCACTGGATCCGAAAGAGAACCAGGTGATCCGGATCAGCCTGGACCAGGTGATACCGCCCATCGCCGATCCGCCCGAGACCAGGTACGTGAAGCACGAGCGGATTCAGAGCAGGCTGCTCAGTGATTTCTGGGGGAGGCCGGTGTACCTCGGCGCGCACGTACTGCTCCCGGAGGGGTTCGACCAGCATCCCGAGGCCCGCTACCCGCTCGCCGTATTTCACGGCCACTTCCCATACACGTTCGGCGGCTGGCGCGAAACGCCGCCGGATACCGCGGTGCCGTGCCAGTACAGCGAGCGCTTCAGCCTCGACTGCTATAATCGGACCCAGGACCGTTACGCCTACCAGTTCTACAAGGACTGGACCGGACCCGGATTCCCGCGAGTGCTGGCGATCGAGATCCAGCACCCAACGCCCTATTACGACGATTCCTACGCCGTCAACTCGGCGAACAACGGGCCCTACGGCGACGCGATCATGCGCGAGCTGATCCCGCACATCGAGCGCAAGTACCGCGGAATCGGCCAGGGCTATGCCCGCTTCACCTACGGAGGCTCGACGGGCGGCTGGGAGGCCATGGCCGTGCAGGTGTTCTATCCGGACGAGTTCAACGGCGCCTGGATCGCTTGCCCCGACCCGATCGACTTCCGCGCCTACACCGTGGTCAACATCTATGAGGACGAGAACGCGTACTTCTACAGCAGTTTCTGGAAGCGCACGCCGCGCCCGGGGTTCCGAAACTGGCTCGGCCAGATCCGCGCCACGCTCGAGGAGATGAATCACCGGGAACTGGCCCTGGGAAGCCGAGGGCGCTCCGGCGACCAGTGGGACATCTGGCAGGCGGTGTACTCGCCGGTGGGGGCGGATGGGTACCCCAAACCGATCTGGGACAAGCTCACCGGCAAGATCGACCGCGAGGTCGCGGCGTACTGGCGGGAGAACTACGACCTCTCGTACATCCTGCGCCGCGATTGGAAGACGCTCGGCCCCAAGTTGAAGGGCAAGCTATTCATCTACGTGGGCGACATGGACAACTACTACCTGAACAACGCCGTGTATCTCACGGAGGAGTTCCTGGAGAGCACCAAGGATCCGTACTACGCGGGCGAAGTGGACTACGGCGACCGGGCCGAGCATTGCTGGAACGGGGATCAGTCACGAGCCAACGCCTACTCCCGGCTGCGCTACCACCAGATGTTCATTCCGCGGTTCATGGAGCAGATCCGGAAGAATCATCCGGCGAACCCGGACACGCTGAGCTGGAGGTACTGAGCCCTGCGACCCTCGGGAGCGCCCGGGCATCATAGCAGCGAACGTACGACCCGGACGCCCTCATGTTTCGGCTCAGCGTGATCGCCGCGGCTGCGCTCGCCACCGCCGCCGTCGCCCAGCAACCTCCTGTCCCCTCTGGCGCCCCGCTGGAAGAATCCCAACTGGCGGCGCGCCTGGCTGCCCACCTCGACAGCCTTGCCGCGGCCGGGCGGTTCTCCGGCGTCGTGGTGCTGGAGCGCCGAGGGCAGCGCCTGTTCCAGGGAGCGTACGGCATGGCCGACCGCGAAGCCGGTCAACCCAACAGGCTCGAAACGCGCTTCAACCTCGGCTCGATCAACAAGGCCTTCACCGCTGCGGCCGTTCGGCAGCTGGCCCAGGCCGGCAAGCTCTCGCTCGACGATCGCCTGATTCGACATCTCCCAGACTACCCCAACCGCGAGGTGGCTGAGCGTGTCACGATCGCCCAACTGCTGGAGCACACGTCGGGGATCGGTGGAAACATCTTCGGTGCGCCACCGGGAGGGTCACGCGGCGATCTCGTGCGCAACTCGGACTTCATCCCGTTGTTCGCCGGCGAGCCGCTGCAGTTCGAGCCGGGATCGCGGAGTCAGTACTCCAACGCCGGATACGTGGTGCTTGGCGCCCTGATCGAGCGACTCTCGGGGATGAGCTATTACGACTACGTGCTGGCCAACGTCTTCCAGCCGGCCGGGATGACCAGCACCGACTCCTATCCGCGCGACTCCTTGCCGCCCAATACCGCCGTGGGCTACACCCGCGGAGAACCGGGAAGCCCCGCCTCCGGACCGCCAAGACGAAACACGGACCTCCTGCCGGGCCGAGGCAGCGCGGCGGGTGGCGGGTACTCGACGGCCGACGACCTGCTGCGCTTCGCCCGCGCCGTCCGCGAGGGTCGGATTCTGGGTGGGCCGCCCGCGGGGATAGGGATCGGCGGTGGAGCGCCAGGCATCAACGCAGTGCTCGAAACCGCCATCGGCGACGGGTACGACCTGGTCGTGCTATCCAACCTGGATCCGCCTGCCGCGGAGGCCGTGGGCCGACAGGTGCGCCAGTGGCTGGGCCTGGCGGAGGGCCTGGACGGGCCGCGGATCATCCGGCGGGTGCCGTAGGGACAGGCAGCCATCAGCCATCGGTTGATGATGCAATCAGCCTGTTCTGACGCCCGTTGGTTGGGGTCCGCGCCGAGGATCTCCGATGGCGCATGCCGCGGGCGTCAGGCGCCCCGAAGCGCTCCCGGCTGGCCGTTCACCACCGCGAAGGAGGCCCGGGTCCTCACCGCCGCCCCGGGTTGCGACACGTATTCCAGCACGCGGTAATCGGCGCGCCATTGCCGCGGGGTCACATCACAGCGCACATAGCCGCGCTGGCCGTTGATGAACCTCACCTGCGGATTCTCCGCCAGCACGGACGCGCTCCACGGTGGCAAGTCGGCGCCGTCGCCGCCCGAGCTGATCGACGTGCCCGCGAACTCGGTGGCGGCGGCGGGAGAGCGCTCGTCGTTGAAGTCCACCCTGAGATCCCCCACCCAGTTGATGTGACTGTCACCGCTGAGCACGATGGGGTTCGAGACGCGCCGCTGCTGCAGGGCGGCGAGTAGCCGCGTCCGCTCGGCGACATAGCCGTTCCACTTGTCCATGCTGTAGCCCCGCTCCGGGCCCGCCACCGAATCCACTTGCACCATGAGCACCTGTTGGGCCAGGACGTTCCACCGGGCCCGGGAGCGGCTGAGGCGATCCAGGAGCCAGTGCTCCTGAGCGGCGCCGAGCATCGTTTGCGCTGGATCCAGCACGGCGGGGCACAGCGGAGCGATCCGCCGCTCGCAGGGTTGGTCGCTGCGGTATTGCCGCGTGTCCAGCACGGAGAAATCGGCGAGGGTACCAACCGACACCCCCCGGTACATGCGCGCAAAGGGCCCGTTGGGAACGGCGGCCCGCCGAAGCGGCATGTGCTCGTAGAAGGCGCGGTACGCCGCGGCGCGGCGCCCGAGAAAGGCGTCTATCGGATCTTGGTGCTCGGACGCGGCGCCGGCATAGTCGTTGTCCACCTCGTGATCGTCCCACGTGACGATCCAGGGAAACGCCGCGTGCGCAGCCTGAAGGTCCGCGTCCGTCTTGTAGAGGGCGTACCGGTTTCGGTAGTCGTCCAGCGACTGGAGCTCCTGTCCGGTGTGCATTCGGACCCGGGTCGCATCCCCCTCAGACTCGTAGATGTAGTCGCCGAGGTGGAAGACGACGTCCAGATCCTCCCCCGCCATGTGACGGTAGGCGGTGAAGTAGCCCTGCTCGTAGTGCTGGCACGACGCGAACGCCAAGCGGAGACGCTCGGTCGGCGCACCAGCCAGGGGCATGGTGCGGGTCCTGCCCAGCGGGCTCGCCTCGCCGCCGGCGTAGAACCGGTACCAATACGGACGATCGGGCTCGAGGCCCTCCACCTCCACGTGCACGCTGTGGCCGAAGTCCGGCGAGGCCACCGCCGTTCCACGCCGGGCGATGCGGCGGAGGCGGTCATCCGTGGCGATCTCCCACGACACCTCGACGCTGTCGGGCGGCATCCCGCCGCCCCGAAGCGGATCCGGCGCGAGTCGGGTCCACAGCACCACGCCGCTCGAGTCGGGATCGCCCGATGCCACGCCGAGCGTGAATGGGTACGACGTGAAAACGGGCCGCCGCCAAAGCGGCCGGACGGCGGGCACCCACATTGCAACCGCGCCCATTCGCGCCAGTCGTTCGACGAATTCCCGCCGCTCCACAGAGCCTCGCCCATGGGTTCCGGCAAAGAATCTATTTCGCTGCGGAAAGGCCCGTGAGTCCAACCGGCGTTTGACTACCCGGACGCTCGCCCGAAGCGCTCAGGATCCTGACGGGGGGGGCGGCGCGAGACCGTGATTGCTCCACACGGGCGATGCGACGCCGGGCGACCCGTGCCGCAACGCGACCGGAAGTCGCCCGTCACCGCCTGGCGTCGCCCATCCTCGTCCGTTCATCCGTCGCGTTCTCGCCGCCAAGCCACTTCTCCCACCATCTCAACTCGTGGTAGTACCGGTGCACGGTGTTCCACGGCGTCCAGTTGCCGTGGTAGGTGTCCGGATACCGGATGAACGACGCCGGCACGCGCCGCTTCTTCAGCGCCAGGTACATCTGCTCCCCCTGCTCGATGGGCACGCGGAAGTCGGACTCTCCGTGGACGAACAACGTCGGCGTTCCCGCGGCGCCGGCGTGCATCACCGGCGACAGTTCCATCAGGAGCCGGCCACTCCGCTCTTCCCACGGGGGCCCGTAGAACTCGCTCTCTTTGGTGCGAGGGATGTCCGCGGTGCCGTAATCACTGACCCAATTCGAGATCCCGGCTCCGGAGACGGCCGCGGCGAATCGTGCGGAATGCGTGATGATCCAGTTGGTCAAAAATCCGCCATAGGAATACCCGGTGACGGCCAACCGTTCAGGATCCACCGGATACTTGCCCAAAACGTGATCCACGCCCGCCAGGACGTCCTCTGTATCCTTTCGACCCCAGCCACCCCATGTTGCCCAGAGGAAGTCCTCCCCGTAGCCCGTGGAGCCTCGGGGGTTGGTGTAGAGCACCCCGTACCCCGCAGCGGCCCACAGCTGGAACTGGAAGGAGAAGTCGTATCCGTAGGCGCTGTGGGGACCCCCATGAATCGCGAGGATCAGGGGGACGCGGGCGCCCGCGGCGGATGCTGGCAGCATGAGCCACCCCTCAATTGGGGTTCCGTCCGCGCTGCTGTACGACACGCGCTCGGCCGGCCGGAGGGCGACGGTGGAGAGTAAGGCGTCGTTGAGCCGCGACAGGCGACGCTCGCCGGATCCGTCCACCGAGGCGGCAAAGGCCTCGCTCGGGTGTGTGGGGTCGGTAGCCACGAACGCCATGCGACCGAAAGCCGCGCTGAACGTGAACCCCGACAGCGAGCGGGCGCCGCGAGTCACCTGTTCCACGTCGCCCCCCTGAAGCGGCACGCGAAACAGGTGATCGCTGCCGCCCACCTGCGCGAGGAAGTAGACGAAGCGGCCGTCCGGGCTCACCCACGGTGCGCCGGGAATGAGGTTCCAGCTCGCTGTGAGGTTCTCCGCAGTCCCCCCTGTGAGCGCGATCCGGACCAGGTCCACGGGCGCCCCGCGATCCTGCCCTGCGGCGATCACGCCACTCAAGCCCAGCTGGCGGCGAACCACCAGCCACCTGCCGTCCGGGGACCACGCGGGCGCGCTGTAGTTGTAGCCGTCATCGGTGAGACGCCGGACGGCGCCGTCCAGCTCCACAATCCACAGGTCGGCGCGCTCGTAGGTGTACTCGTCTCGCTGATGCGCATCCCCCACCAACGCGAGCGCGCGACTGTCCGGTCGCCATGCGGCCTCTACGACGTTCACGCCGAGCCGCGTGAGTTGTCGCGCCTCACCCCCCGACCGCGGCACCAGGTGCAGCTCTTCGGGCGGCGTCTCCTCGGGATCCCGAGGGTCCCCGAGGTATCCGCGGCCGTCGAACCGGTAGTTCATCCAGTCATACATCCGGCCCTTGAACCGTTCGGCGATGCGGGCTTCGGCCGCCGAGATCGGCGGTCGAGGTCGGTGCTCCTTCGGGCGAGTGGCCCTGGTGAACGCGATCCATTGATTGTCAGGGCTGAACAGCGGCGCGCCGTCCACGCCCGGGATCTGAAACGCCTCCCCCGGCAGATCCATCCGTAGGAACCATACGCTGGAGCGCGCCTCCGGCTCGGCGGGAACGCGTCGCTGCGAGCGAAACGCCAGCAGGCTTCCGTCCGGGCTCCACCGAGGCGCGGACGAGTTGAATGAAGGATGAGTGAGGCGGGTGGGTTCGCCCAAGCCGTCCGCCGGCGCCAGCCAGATCTCGCTTTGACGCGAGTTCTCGGCTTCCACCATGTAGGTCCGGACGAACGCTACTCGCCTTCCGTCCGGTGAGATCGCGGGAGCGCTCGCCGTCTCAAGGCGATAGTAGTCCTCGAGGGCGAGAGGGCGGGGACGAGCCTGAGCAACGACGTCGTGTGGGACTCCACAGAGAATCAAGGTGCAGCAAAGGAACGCGCGCGTCACGGTCAACTCGCGGTACAGGCGGGCAAAGAATGGTCCCCGCTCCCGGACCCGCGCAAGGCGAATGAGACTGCTGGAACTTCCCGAGCGATTTGGCGGGATGTTGCCGGCGGGCGGCCTCTTGAGGCCCCGCCGGCGGGCTCAGGCCGGCGTGTCGGGACGCCGCTCCAGGAGCCGCTGAAACATGCGGTACGCCAGATACACCAGGAAGGCCACGAGCGCGATCTTGAGCACCAAGAACACCGCTCCCAGCACCACGGCGATGACCGGTAGCACCAAGCCCCACAACAACTTCCACGCTACCACACCGGCCACACCCAGCGCGGCGAGAGTCAGAAACGGACGCAACATTGCTGTGTCTCCGAGAGGAGGCCCGGTGACCCTACGAGTGCGCCGCCGGCCGGTTTCACCCCGGCGGCGGGTTACTGGCCCCAGGCTCCCTCGGCCCCGAGGACCCGGCCCGTGCCTGGGTCAGCCGCTCGAGGGCCGGTTTCAGCCAAACGGTGTACCGATCGGGGTGCGCCCGAAGGTCGGCCCGCAAGTCTTCCAGTTTCACCCACCGCCACTCGGAGACTTCGCCGGGATCAGGCCGTGGCGGGCCTTCGAGCCGTCCAAGGAAGACGTGGTCGAGTTCATGCTCGACCAGCCCGTGCCCCACCGTCTCCCG
>CAZVKD010000032.1:0-7396 GCA_964627675.1 uncultured Gemmatimonadaceae bacterium | reverse complement strand
GAAGCTGGCAACCGGCTCGAGCTCGACGTCCACTCCCATCTCTTCACGCAGGCGCCGCCGGGCGGCGTCGCGGGTCGCTTCACCGGGCCGCGGGTGGCCACAGCACGTGTTCGACCACAGGCCGCCGGAGTGGTACTTGTGGGACGCGCGCCGCTGCAGGAGGAGTCGGCCCTGACCGTCCCGGAGAAACACCGAGAACGCACGGTGAAGCTGCCCGTCCCGATGAGCGGCGAGTTTCTCCGCCGTGCCGATCTGGCGATCGTCGGCGTCCACCAGCACCACCAATTCCTGCGTCATGATCGGCAAACGCCGGCTCCCCCCGCTACAGATGGCTCGCGAGATCCTCCGGAGTATCCACGTCCGCGAGACGGTCCACCGGCCAGTCAACCAATACCGCCCGCTCCCGATGACGCTCCACCAGCGCCGGTCCGGCCCCTTCGCCCGTCCAGGCCAGCAGCTCGCCGAACAGCTCCCGCGAGAAAAAGAACGGCGGCGCGATCACCTCGCCGTACCGCGAGGCGACAAGCGGTGCGCCCGTACGCCGCGCCGTGATCACCAACACTGACAGCATCTGGTCCGTGATCTTCACCATGTCGCCGAGGAGGACGACCACGCCCGCGGCGTCGGATGGAACCTGAGCCAGGCCCCTGTGGAGCGAGCCGGAGGTCGGGCCCTCGTAGTCCGGATTGTCCGCGACGCGCGGCATCAGGTCGCCCACGGCCTGCGCCACGCGCGGTGCTTCGTGGCCCACCACGACGATGACCGGCGCGAGTCCGGCACCCACGGCCGCTCGCACGGCGCGGCGGACCAGCGGCTCGCCGTCCAGCGTGAGCAACATCTTGTTCTGGCCCATGCGCCGGGACGCGCCGGCCGCCAGGATGACGCCGGCCACATTCACCGGCGGTCAGGTCCCTGCGTGGATGGGTGCGGCACGATCCCGAAGGGACCGTGCTGCCCGGCCCGACCGCACGGCGAGCACCTCGGCGAGAACGGCGAGCGCCACTTGTTCGGCGCCGTCAGCGCCGACGTCCAATCCCACCGGCCCGAACAAGCGCTCGGCATGGTCGGCCGGCAGCGCGCCGGCGAGCGACAGGCTCTGGACGATTCGCTCTCGCCGCGCCCGCGGACCCAGCATGCCGATATAGGGCGCCGCCGACTTGAGCAATGCCGACACGTAGGCGAGATCGTGCGCGTAGTTGTGCGTCATCACGACGGCGAACGAGTCCGCGCTTGGCGCGACCCCCGACAGCCCGTGGCTCACATCCGCCTCCACCAACTCCGCGGCCGAGGGAAAGCGCTCGCGCGTGAGATATCCGGGACGATAGTCCACCACGGTGACGCGAAAGCCGGCCTCCGCTGCGAAGCGCGCGAGCGGGATGGCGTCATCACCGGCACCGAACAGCATGAGATCCGGCGGCGGCTGGAGTACGTCCACGAACACCAGGTGACCGCCGACCTCCTCAATACCGGACTCCCCCGTGCGCAACCGCTCGCGCGCGCGGCCCGGCAGCTGGCCGTCGAGCGCGGGGTCGAGAGTACCGAGCACCGCGTCCCCCGCCACGATGAGTCGCCGCCCGAGCGCGGTACGACCCTTGACCAGGCTGCACACGGCGAACGCACGGCGGCCTTCCAGCAATTGCCGCTCCTCGGAACGGGGCGTCCCGACCGGCTCAACCAACACATCCACCTGCCCATCGCACCCCAGGCCGAGGTCCCAGGCTTCGACCTCGTCGGAGCCCGAGCAGTAGCTCCTCAGCTCCGGTTCACCGCTGCGAATCACGCGCAGCGCCACTTCGCGCACGTCCTGCTCCAGGCACCCGCCGCTCACGTTGCCGACCGACGTGCCGTCGTCCGCCACGAGCATCTTGGCGCCCTCGTGCCGGTAGGCGGACCCCTTCACGCCAACGACCGTGGCGAGCGCCCCGAGCCGTCCATCGGCCGTGAGGGCGGCGAGCCGGTCAAGGACCTGTCGAGTCTCGAGCCAGTGTTTCATACCGTCGCGATGAGAAATATGCCCGGTCGTCCCGCGCGCGCCAAAGAGGCGGCGTCACGTGGCGTGAGCTTCCCCGGCTTGCGATCTTGCAGGCCAGCCATGACTTCCCCTTCCTCCCGCTCCCCGGGAACGAGCCTCGCTCACCGCCTCAACGCGGGCCTCGCCGGGCGGTATATCGTGGCGGGCGAGCTGGGGCGCGGAGGCATGGCGTACGTGTACCTGGCACGCGATCTCAGGCACGATCGCGACGTGGCCCTGAAGGTGTTGCGTCCGGAGTTCCAGGGTCCCGGTACGGAGCCCGAACGGTTTCTCCGCGAGATCCGCCTCGCGGCGGCCCTCACCCACCCGCACATCCTGCCGCTGTACGACTCCGGCGAATGTGACGGACTGCTGTACTACGTCATGCCGCTGCTCGGGGAGTCCCTGCGCGCGCGGCTCCGCACCGAGCAACGGCTGCCCGTGGCCGAGGCTGTGCGGATCGCGCGCACGGTGGCCGCCGCCGTGGGATACGCCCATCGGCAGGGGATCGTACACCGGGACCTGAAGCCGGAGAACATCCTGCTTCACGACGGCGAGCCGCTGGTGGCCGATTTCGGCGTGGCCAAGGCGCTCACGGCGGCGAGCGACGACCTCACCATGCAGGGCTTGGCGATCGGTACCCCCGCCTACATGAGCCCGGAACAGGCGATCGGCGAGGGCCCGGTGGACCAGCGCAGCGACGTCTACAGTTTGGGTTGCGTGCTGTTCGAGATGCTCTGCGGCCAGCCGCCGTTCAGCGGCGACACGTCGGCCTCGGTGATGGCGCAGCAGACGGCCAAGGCGCCGCCCGCCGTGCGGACCTTGCGTGCCGATGTCCCTTCGGGAGTGGCCGACGCCATCGCCCGCGCGCTGGCCAAGGATCCGGCCCACCGCTTTGCCACCGCGCTCGACTTCGCCGCGGCGCTGCAGTCGGGCGTGGCCGAAGGCACCTCCGGCGGTCCCGCCCGCGCCGCGCGGCCCATGGTGGCGGTGCTGCCGTTCGTGAACGCCAGTTCCGATACGGACGCCGAGTACTTGAGCGACGGCATCACCGACGAGCTGATCAACGCCCTGGCCCGGGTGGAAGGGCTTCAGGTCACCTCCCGCACCTCGGCATTCGCGTTCAAGGGCAAGCAGCAAGACGTTCGGTCCATTGGGGCGGTGCTCAACGCGTCCGCCGTGCTCGAGGGCACCGTGAGAAGAGCCGGCAACCGTCTCCGGGTCACCGCCCAGCTCTCCAACACCACGGATGGGAGTCTGCTCTACTCCCACCGCTTCGACCGCGAGTTGGATGACGTGTTCGCCATTCAGGACGAGATCGCCCGGACAATGGTAAGCACGGTGAAGAGAGTCCTGCTCGCCGACTCGGGCCCCGTGGCGCCGCGGCCCTACACCCAAAACCAGCGCGCCTACCACCTCTACCTCCGCGGCCGCTATCACTGGAATCGGCGGAACCGCGAAGGCGTCGCGGAGGCGATCAGGTACTTCGAGGAGACCATCGCGGCTGATCCGTCATACGCGCCGGCCTATACCGGGCTCGCCGACTCCTACGCCCTGGAACTCGACTACCGCAGCATTCCCGTGGCTGACGGCATGGAGCGCGCCAAACGCGAAGCGCAACGCGCCCTGGAGCTCGACGAGACGCTGGCCGAAGCCCACACGTCGCTGGGCTGGGTCACGTTCATCTACGACTGGGACTGGGAATCCGCGGAGCGACAGTTCAGCCGGGCGGTGGAGCTGAATCCGAGCTACGCCACGGCTCGCCAGTGGTATGCGTTTCTTCATGCCGCGCGCGCGCGATTCGACGAATCCGTCGCGGAGGCCCTGCTGGCCGTGGACCTGGACCCGCTGTCGGTGTCCATTCGCCGCAGCGCGGGGTGGGCGATGTACTACGCCCGCCGGGCCGATCAGGCCGGCGATCACTTGCGGCGGGCCGCCGCGATGGACCCCACCTCTGGTGAGACGTTTCGCGCTCTCGGCCTGGTCCACACGCTGCTCGGCAATGACGTCGAGGCGGAGGCCGCATTTCGCGAAGCCATTCCGTTGTCCGGGCACGCCGACTACGCCGTGGCGGGGCTGGCATACCTCGACGCGCTCCGCGGCCGGGCCCAGCGGGCACACGAAGCGCTCCAAACGCTGCGGCAAGAAGCGCAAACGCGATACGTTTCCCCCGTCGCGTTTGCCACTATTCACGCGGGGCTCGGTGACGCCGATGCGACGTTCGAAGCAATGGAACGGTGCCATCGGGAGCGGCGCGGCTGGATGGCCTACCTCAAGGTCCAGCCGGTCCTCGATCCCGTGCGCGGCGACCCTCGCTTGGCCACCTGGCTGCGCCGCATGAGACTCCAATGACGGGCCCGCCCAACGGCAACTTCGATCTCGACGAGGCGCTGGCGGTTCTGTCACGAACGCCGGCGGTCCTTCGCGCCATGCTCGCCGCGCTGCCGGAGGCCTGGGCGACCTGCACTGAAGGGCCCGACAGTAGCTCGGCATTCTCGACCGATGAGCGCCCGGAACCGGCGTTTGATCGCGCCAGCAATTGCGGCTAGGTTAGCCGGATGACACCCGACCAATCATCCGGCGAGCGGCGCAGCCAGCCCCTGCTCGATGCTCTCGGCAAGCTCATCGTGGAAGGCAAGGACGCCGCGACCTTTCTCTGGCAGGTCCCCAATGATCAGGCCACCCGCGCCCGAGTGCAGCAGATTCTCGAAGAGGTGCGCGACCAATCGGCCAGGAAGGGGCGCCGGGAGATGCCGAAGCTGTGCGACGAATTGCTCGCCGCCATCCGCGCCACGCCGAGCCCGCAACAGATGGACATCTTGCAGGACGGCTTCGATCGGCTCTACAAGCTGTGGGAAGCGGCGAAGACGGGATTGGTCTGATCAGGCAAGGAATCCTCACCCATGAACGATGCTGAAGTGATCAAGACGGCGATCGAGCGCAACGTCAAGGCGGTATCGCTCCGCCCCTCCGTGGGCCAGGGCACGGCAGTAACCCGAGCCCGCCTGACGCCCGGGCTTTCCTGTGAAATCGAGGAAGGGCCGTGGCGATTCACGGTGGGCATGTCAGCGAAGTACGGCGGCACGAACGCCGGGCCGAATCCCGGGGTGTACGGCCGGGCGGCCCTGGGTTCCTGCCTGGTCCTGGGCTACGCCATGTGGGCCGCCCGCCTCGGTGTGCCCATTGACGCCCTCGACGTCGAAGTGCGGGCGGACTACGACGTGCGCGGCGAGCTGGGCGCCGCCGCCGACGTCCCGCCGGGCTATCTCGCGGTTCGCTACCTCGTGCGCGTGGAGAGTCCGGCCCCTGAGGCGGACGTCCAGCGGATGCTCGACCTGGCCGATCGACACAGCTCCTGGCTCGACGACTACACCCGCGCCATCCCGGTCCAGCGCGAGGTCCGCATCACCGCAGGACGGCCGCAGTAGTGGACCCGCGGCTTCAACGCCGCGTCCAGCGCTACGGCTGGGACAAGGCGGCCACGCACTACGAGCGCTACTGGTCGCGGCAACTCGAGCCCGCGCAGAACCTCATGCTCCGCATGGCAGACCTACGCCCGGGGGAACGCGTCCTCGACGTGGCTTGCGGGACGGGGCTGGTCACGTTCAGGGCGGTGGACGCCGTCGGCTCCACGGGCGCCGTGGTTGCCACGGATCTGTCGGAGGTCATGGTGACGAGCCTGCGCGACGCCACCACACGCCGCGGGCTTGCCAACGTCACCGCCGAACGCATGGACGCCGAGGACCTCCGCCTGCCGGACGCCGGGTTCGACGCGGCGCTCTGCGCCCTCGGCCTCATGTACGTCCCCGATCCCCGGAAATCCATCGAGGAGATGCTGCGGGTCGTGCGGCCCGGCGGCCGAGTCGCGGTGGTGGTGTGGGGCGCGCGAAACCAGTGCGGATGGGCGGAGATCTTCCCTATCGTGGACCGGCGGGTGCAATCGGAGGTGTGCCCCCTCTTCTTTCAACTGGGCACGGGCAACACCCTTCGCTTGACGATGGAGCAGGCCGGCTGTTCGGCCGTCGAGACCGAGCGACTCTGCATCACGTTGCGGTATGACAGCGCCGACGACGCGGTGGGCGCCGCGTTCGCCGGCGGACCGGTCGCGCTGGCGTACTCGCGCTTCACCGAGCTGGTGCGCGAGGAGGCGCACGGCGAGTATCTGGACTCGATCGAACCATTTCGGCAGCCGGACGGCGGCTACGACATCCCGGGCGCCTTCGTCGCGGCGGTGGGCCGGCGGCCGGCGTAGCCCGCGCTAGAGGTTCTGCTGAGAATCGGGTAGCTTGAAGGACGTCCCCAACATCCCACGAGGTCCGTTTGCAGCAGCCGACACCGATAATCCCTGACGCCCGCACGCTGACCGCCATCCTTAACCGATACCGCTCGCCATCGTTGCGGCGCAGCTTGTTTCAGTTGGTCACGACCGCCGCGTTGTTCGCCGCCGGATGGGCGACGGCTCTCCTGGCATTGCGCGTCGGCGTTTGGGCCGGCGTGCTCGCGGCCATTCCGACCGCCGGGCTCATGATCCGCCTGTTCATCATCCAGCACGATTGCGGCCACGGGTCGTTCTTCCGGGCGCGCTGGGCCAACGACCTCGTCGGCTCGGTGCTGGGCGTCGTCACGCTCATGCCGTACGGCTACTGGCGGCGAACCCATGCCATCCATCACAAAACCTCGGGCGATCTCGATTACCGAGGATTCGGAGACATCGACACGCTGACGGTGCGCGAATACTTCGCCCGCTCGTGGCTGGGTCGGCTGGCCTACCGCCTCTACCGCCACCCTGTCGTCCTGCTGGGCATCGGCCCTGCCTATCAGTTCCTGCTCAAGCACCGGCTGCCGCTCGATGCTCCGTTCGCCTGGAAGCGTGAGTGGACCAGCGTGTGGTTCACCAACCTGGCGCTCGCCACGGCCGTCCTCATCGCGTGGAGCACGATCGGCCTCGAATCGTTCCTCCTCGTGCAGCTGCCCGTCACGCTGATCGCGGGGTCGTTCGGCGTGTTCCTGTTCTACGTGCAGCACCAATTCGAAGACACCTACTGGCGGAATCATCCCGAATGGGACTTCCACGCCGCGGGACTCCAGGGCAGCTCGCTGCTGGTCATGCCCAGGGTTCTCCAGTGGTTCACCGCGAACATCGGCTTTCATCATATCCACCACGTCAACGCCAGCATCCCCAACTACCGGCTCCCGGAGTGCTTCGAAAAAGAACCCGTCTTTCATCACGTAACGAAGATCACCCTGTGGGACGGCGTGAAGTGCCTCAGGCTCGGCCTGTGGGATGAGCAGGAGCGGAAACTGGTCAGCTTTCGCCGGGCGAGGGAACTGGCAGCACGTAAGGGCTAAGAGCAGGCCAGGCGTGGCGGTCGTGAAAGGGCATCA
>CAZVKD010000031.1:0-15167 GCA_964627675.1 uncultured Gemmatimonadaceae bacterium | reverse complement strand
CTTGCCGTCCGGCGAGAGCGCCGGGCGGAAGGCCGACCCGTAGCGCGACGTCATGGGGGTGCGGGTCCCGGCGTCGCGATCGTACACCGCCAGCTGGTATTGCGGGAGCATCGCGTTGTACTGCCACGCCCCCTGGCGTTGCGCGAACCACACGTAACGGGCGTTCGGACCGAAGGCGGGGCCCATCATTCGGGTGCCGGGCGGACCGCCGACCAGCTCGAGCCCGCGGCCACCCTTTACATGGTAGAGCCAGATCTTTTCGAGCGCCGTGAAGGTCCCTTTGGCCGCCACGATGTAATTACCGTCCGGGGTCCAGTCGGGCGACAGATAGGTATAATCGCGCCCCGTGGTGAGCGGGCGAGGCTCGCCGCCGCCGGAGGACATGAGCCAGAGGTTGTCGTCGCCGCTTCGATCGGACACGAAGACGATCTGCGTGCCATCCGGACTGAAGCGCGGCTGCATATCGTGGGCGATCCCGTGCGTGAGGCGCGTGGCGGTCCCGCCGGCCACGGGAATAGTGTACAGGTCGCCCAGCAGATCGAAGACGATCGTCCGGCCGTCAGGACTCACGTCCAGCGAGATCCAGGTGCCTTCGGTGGTGGTGAACCGGGCCCACCGTTCCGGCTGGAGCGGCAGCCCTTCCTCGCCGGTGCCGGCGGAAGCGGTCTGGGCGAGAGCGGGCGCAGGCAAACCCAACGGCGGAACAGCCGCGACGAGGAAACCGGCGAACAATAGGCGCATAGCGCGACTCCAGAGGGGCCTCAGGAACATGGCGCCGAAGTGGTGCGGGGGCTTGAAACTAGCGCGGCCAGCCCGGTGAGGCTACCGACGACGCCCCCCTGAAAAACACCGTCCCGGTCTGCCGGCTCGATGGGGCCCGTCAGGCCGCGCCTGCCGGAAGGACGCCAGCGGGCGGCCTGACGGTACCAGGGAGGGGCGGCCTGCCTCGGCAGGGGCGCCGGGGGGAACCGTCGGACAGGGCTAGCCCGCCTTCTCCGCTTCGGCCCTTTCCCTGGCCCGGGCTTCGACCACCTTCTGCGCCACCTCGGGGGGAACTTCCTGGTACGCATGGAACTTCTGGCGGTACGTGCCGCGGCCGTGCGTGATCGAATGGAGTTGCGTGGCGTAGCGGTCCAGCTCCGCCTCTGGCACGTGGGCCCGGATCTTGGTCATGCGCCCGTCCTGCTCGGTGCCCAGGATCTGGGCCCGGCGGGATGACAGGTCGCCCATCACGGCGCCCAGGTATTCCTCCGGCGTCCACGCCTCGACTTCGACGATGGGCTCGAGCAACACGGGCTTGGCATTCGGCATCACGTTTCGGAACGCCAGAATGCCCGCCATCTTGAACGACATTTCGTTCGAGTCAACGTCGTGGTAGGACCCATCGAACAACTCGACCTTGAAGTCCACCATGGGATAGCCCGCGACGGGCCCGCGCTGCATGGCTTCGACAATCCCTTTCTCCACGGCCGGGATGTACTCGCGCGGGATCACGCCGCCCACGATCTGATCCTCGAATACGAACCCGGAGCCCCGGGCCAGCGGCGCCACCCGGATCCAGCAGTCGCCATACTGTCCCCGCCCGCCGGTCTGCTTCTTGTGCTTCCCCTGACCTTCGGCCTTCCCCTTGATGGTTTCGCGGTAGGCGATCTTGGGTTTCCCCAGGAGCGCGTGCACCCCGAACTTCCGCGCCAACCGGCCCACGATGATCTCCAGGTGCCGCTCGCCGCGGCCCCGCAGCAGCGTCTGGGCCAGCTCGGCGTTGTACTCGTGGTGGAAGGTGGGATCTTCTTCATGGAGCCGCTGCAGGCCCATCGAGAGCTTGTCCTCCTCCCCGCGCTGCTTCACCTGCACCGACAGGGTGATCACGGGATCGGGGAACGGGATCTTCGGCAGGACGATCGGTGCGTTACGGGTTGACAATGTGTCGTTGGTATGGGTATCGCGCAGCTTCGCCACCACGCCGATGTCGCCGGCGTGCAACTGGGCGATCTCCACGCGTTCTTTTCCCTGCGAGACGGACAGGTGATTCAGTTTTTCACTCACGTTGCGGGGCGCATTGTACACTTCCGCGCCGTTCGCCACCGTGCCGGAGTAGACGCGGAAGAAAGTCACGTCGCCCACGTGCGGCTCGGAGACCGTCTTGAACACCTGGGCCACGAACGGCCCGTCGTCCTTGCACTCGAGCATCACGGGCTCGGCGTCCCCCCAGGTTTCGGCTCGCACCGGATCGCGTTCGGCGGGCGATGGAACCAGTTCCACGATCGCGGTGAGGAGCGCCCGGGTGCCGTAGGTCAGGTCACCCGCGCCGCACAGCAGCGGGTAGATCTGGCCCCGGGCCACGCCGGCGTGCATGGCCGCCACGAGCTCGGCCGGCGCGATCTCTTCACCGCCAAGATACCGCTCGAGCAGGGCGTCATCGGTCGTGGCGATCGTCTCGATCAAGTCCTGCTCATAGCGATCGAACTGCTCCTTGAGCTCCGCGGGCACCTCCTGCTCGTCGTACTCGCCGGTCTTGGTGCCCTTCTTGAAGACGTGGCACTTGCGCGTGAGCAGGTTGACGATGCCGCGGAAGGCGGGCCCCGCGCCCACCGGGATCTCGATCGGGAGCACCTTGGGCGTCACGCCGGCCTTGATGTCCTGATAGACCTTCTCGAAGTCGGCGTGCTCTTTGTCCATGAGGGACACGAAAAACAATCGCGGGATGCCGCGCTGTTCGGCGTGCGCCCACACCTGCTCGGTGCCGACCTCGACCCCGGCGGTGCCGCTCACCACAATGAGCGCGGCGTCCGCCGCGTAGATCGCCGCGATCGCGTCGCCGATGAAATCGAGGTATCCGGGAGCGTCGAGCAGGTTGATCTTGGTGTCCATCCATTCAGCGTGGGCCAGCGCCAGGCTGATGGAGTACTGTCGTTCGATTTCGTCTGGGGTGTAGTCGGTGAGAGCCGAACCGTCTTTGACCGAACCGTGGCGTTTGCTCGACCCCGCCACGAACGCCAGCGCGTCGACCAGGGTCGTCTTGCCGCTCGCCCCGTGGCCGACGACCGCGACATTCCTGATGTGTTCTCCCGTGTACACGCGCACGCGCACCACCTCCTGGCAGGGGGCTGGGAAGATGCCGCGTGGGGCCTGCCCCCGCAACGGCGCTCGCCAGGCCTGGCCTCGCGGCCGTCCGGCCGGTACGCTATCCCCGGAACAATCCTCAGCGACTGATGCGCGCCAGGGACTGGAAGCGTCGGACCTTCCTCAAGGTTGCCGGGCTCGCACTCACGGGCCTCGGCGTGGACCCTGTGGGGCGCGCCCCGGCCATGGGGGCAGCGCCGAGCCGCTCGGCGCGCCGCAAGACCCTCGTCTGCGTGTGCCAGCGTGGCGGAGTGGACGGGCTCAGTATGGTCGTGCCGCACGCGGACCCGCACTACTATCAGGCCCGACCCAGCATCGCCATTCCGCGCCCGCGCGAGGCCGGCGGCGCCATGGATCTGGACGGCCGGGTCGGACTGCATCCCGCTTTGGCCCCACTGGGGCCGTGGTACCGCCAAGGCAGGCTCGCCGCGGTTTGCGGCGTGGGCTCCCTCGCGCCGACACGCAGCCACTTCGACGCGCAAGTCTTCCTGGAAACGGGAAAGCCCGGCGTGAAGCCCGCGGGCGAGGGTTGGCTCAACCGTTACCTCCAGCGAACGCCCCATCACGACGGCCCTCGCTGCCGCGCCGTGGCCGTTGGCCGAACGCTGCGGCTCGCGCTGTGCGGCACGGCTCCCGCCGGCACCATCGCGCCGCGTCCCTGGACCCACGCCGGCGAGACGACGAGTCTTACCCGGCAAGCCCGCTGGGCCGGGCCATGCGCCAGATCGCGGAAGCCATTCGCGGCAACCCGGGTCTCGAGATCCCCTGGACCGACACGGGAGGTTGGGACACGCATGTGTCTCAGGCCGCCGCCGGACCGCTCGCTGAACGGCTGCATGATCTGGCTCGATCCATCGCCGCGTTCGCCACCGACCTGGGCGAGGGCATGGCCGACGTCGTCCTGCTCACCTTGAGCGAGTTCGGCCGCAGCGTGAGGGAGAACGCCCTGGGGGGCACCGACCACGGCGGCGCGACGGCGCTGCTGACCTTGGCGGAGCCACGTGCGGGGGGCGCGTCTTCGGTCGCTGGCCAACGATTGCCCGGAACCAGGGCGACGTTCCGGTCACCACGGACGTCCGCGACGTGATCGCCGAGCTGCTGGTCAAGCATCTGGGCGTCTCCGCCCCGGACGTACCCGTCATTCTCCCCGGCTACTACTCTGATCACCGTCGCTGGCTGGGCGTGATCGCGTGAGGCGACGGCGCGTGCGCGAACCGAGGGGCGGCCCGGCCGCGCGATGAACCTCGCCGACGCCGTTTGTGTGGTGACGGGCGCCACCGAAGGCATCGGTCGCGCGATCGCCACCGCACTTGCCAACCGAGGCGCGCGGCTGGCGCTGTGTGCCCGTACCTCCGGCAACGTACAGCGGGTCGTCGGCGAGCTACGGGCTCACGGCGCCACGGCCGTCGGGCAGGCGAGCGACGTGTCCGACCCGGGCCAGGTGCAGCGTTTCGCCGATTTCGTTCGCCGCGAGCTGGGGGCACCGGACGTGCTGGTGAACAATGCCGGCATCGGCTACTTCACGGACGTGGCCGACATGTCCGTGGAGCAGTTCGACCAAACCTTCGCGGTGAACGTACGCGGCGCCTTCCTGATGACGAAGGCGTTCCTTCCCGACATGATACGCCGCGGCCGGGGCGACATCGTGAACATCGCGAGCCTCGCGGGCCGGAACCCGATAGCGGGAGCGGCCGCCTATGCGGCGTCCAAGCATGCCCTGCTCGGGTTTTCCAAATCGCTCATGCTCGAGGTGCGAAAGCACGGAATCCGCGTGATGGCAATTTGCCCCGGGACGGTGGTCACGCCGTTTGCCGGCAAGAGTGGCCTGGACATCGAGCGACCCGAGCAGAAGCTGGCCCCGGACGACGTGGCGCACGCCGTGATCGCGACTTTGGACGCGGCGGACCGGGCGATGATCTCCGAACTCGACATTCGTCCTTCGAACCCGTAACCCAGCTACGGCGACACCTTCACCAGCGTCACGATCCGCATCGCCAGCATCCCGTCCAGGCGTTCGTCACGAAACACCCGGGCCGGCCGGTCCCGGAGGAGTGCCATGAGGCCCACGGGACGCGCGCCGCCCAGCACGTCGGGCGCCACGCGGTGGACGGTCATCCAGGCCCGGGCCACCACCGGGTTGGGAAGCTCCAGCGCACCGAGCACGGCGCGGCCGCCGGGTGCGAGAACGCGGAACATCTCGGCGAGCATGGTGCCGTGATCGGCTTCGGGGAGCACGTCCAGCAGAAACGTGCTGAGCACTGCATCGAATGTGCCGCCAGGAAACGGCAGCCGCAGGGCGTCGGCCCGAGCGACATGCGCGTCATGCCCTTGCTCGCGAACGCGCGTCCTCGAGCGGCGCAACATGGCAGGAGACACATCCACGCCCACGACGCGCTTCGCCGCGCGGGCCAGGGCGGCGAGGGCCTGGCCGGGTCCGACGGCAATCTCGAGCGCGCTCTCCGGCGCCCCCCCCACCAGGCGTTCCACGGCCCGGGCGTTGGCGGCCTCGAGCACCGGGCACAAGAGCCGCGCGTACACCGGAGCGAGGAGATCGTACAGTTTCGCCGCGCGCATGGGCCTCAGCCTCGGGTGGAGTTCACGCTCGCGGGCCGTCGCCACCGCCGCGTGGCAGCCACGTCGCTCACCCGGCTGACCGGTCTGCGGGCGCGGCACTGTTCAACAGTCCGTGGAGCACATCCAGCAGCTGGGCCGGCTCGAATGGTTTCTCCAGAAAGACCGCCAGTGGCTCGCCATCCAGCCACTCATCGGTCTTCTCCTGCGTGTATCCGCTGCACACCACCACAGGAACGTCCGGGCGAAGCCGCCGGAGCTGCTGAAAGGTGTCCCGCCCGCTCAATCGCGGCATCGTCAGGTCCAGCACCACGGCGACGATCCGGCTCCGCGCGGCCGCGAACAGCTCGATTCCCTCGACGCCGTCGCCCGCCGCCAGCACCTGGAACCCCCCAACCTCCAGTACTCGTTGCGCGGCGCGACGGACCGACGGTTCGTCGTCCACCACGAGCACCGTCCCCGAGCCACGCCGCTGCCCCAGCCTCGGCACGGGCTCGGGTCTGGTAACGGGCGGCTGGTTCGTCGCTGGCAGGGTCACCCGCACGGTGGTGCCTTTGCCAGGATGGCTCTGCACCCGGATAGACCCATCGTGCGCCCGGACGATGCCGAGCGCCGTGGAAAGGCCGAGCCCCCGTCCTCGGGCCCTGGTGGTGAAATACGGATCGAACATCCGCGCCTGCACCTCGGGGCTCATACCGGCGCCGGTGTCGGCGACTTCCACGTATACCTCTCGGCCCTGCATCGAACCCACCACTCCGGTGGACACCGAGACGACACCCGGCTCGCCCTCCAGCGCCTCCGATGCGTTGATGATGAGGTTCATCACCACCTGGCGGATCTGGTCGGGGTCGGCGAGCGTCGCCGGGAGATCGGGGGCGAGCGAGATACTGAGCTTGGCCCCCTTGGAGATCACGCTGGAGAGCAGCTGCGACATCTCTCCCACGAGGGCGGAAAGGTCCATGGGCTCCGCGCGGCGCCCGCCCCGTCCCGCATACGTCAGGATCTGGCGGGACAGCCCGGCCGCCCGCTGCGCCTGGGCGTGAATGTCCCTCACGCGCTGATGCGCCCGCGAGCCCTCCGGCAACTCCTCCGCCACCAGGCTGCTGTTGGCCACGATCCCGGTGAGCAAGTTGTTGAAATCGTGCGCCACACCCCCCGCCAGTTGCCCCAGACTTTCCAGCTTGTCGGACCGGGCCGCCCGCGCTTCCAGCTCCACGGCCCGGTCGCGCTCGCGCTCCAGCAGCCACATCACCATGCCCAGCGCGATCACGAAGTTGATGACCACGTCCAGCGCGCTGAGATAGGCAGCGTACGAGGCAAGGCCCTCTCGCGTGACGAACTCCATCACCGTCAGCGCCGCGTAATGGACGTGTTCCAGGGCGTACGCCCCCAGTCCCGCCGCCAGCAGGCGCGGGCCCAGCCAGCCACGCTCGCGGTCCGCCCGGCAGACGATCACCGCGGCCCAGGCAAAGGCCACGGCGGCGACCGTCGAGCGCACCCCGATCCGCACCAACATGCGCTCGCGGGCGGCGCCGGGCGTGAACGCGAAGGCCAGGGCCGTGACCACGCCCGCGGCGACGCACGCCAAGAGTATCGCTCGGGTTCGTCCAGCGGAGGGCAGACGTCCACCAAGGACGCCTCGAGCCCCGAGCGCCAGCCACGCGATTTGGAGGTAGCCCGCCACGCTGGCGACGAGCGACGCGACCAGGCGTCCCCGGTGGAGCGGATCTCCGGCGACGGCGATCCACGTCGCGGAAGCGGTACCGGCCATGAAAACGGCCAGGGCGGCCCAGCTGAGCGCCCAGTCCCTCAGGAACGCATGGCGGTAGGATCGGTGGAGCCGCAGGAGCAACGCGGTCAAAATCAATGCCGCCCCCGCCTGACCGGCATACGTGGCGAGGAGGAAGACCGCCTCAGGACTCATCGTCTCACATGATAGCCGCGGACAGAACGTTCGGAAGCGCTCGCGCCGCCTGATCCTCAGGCGGGCCGGGCCGAGGCCCCGGCGGCCGCGGCGTCGAGCGCCTCCCGTACCCGCAACACCAGCACCTGCGGCGTAAACGGCTTGGGAATGAACGGCGCCCCGTCTTCCAGCAGCCGGCCTTGCAGTCCGGCTTCGCCCGCATAGCCGGACATGTACACCACCGGGATTCCGGGTCGGCTCTGCATGAGCCGCTCCCGGAGGTCGTGCCCGCTCATGCCCGGCATGATCACGTCGGTGAGCAGCAGATGGAGTGGGCCCTC
Organism: uncultured Gemmatimonadaceae bacterium; assembly: GCA_964627675.1. Classification (GTDB taxonomy): domain Bacteria; phylum Gemmatimonadota; class Gemmatimonadetes; order Gemmatimonadales; family GWC2-71-9; genus JACQHC01. The sequence goes on along the minus strand of CAZVKD010000031.1, from coordinate 7,229 downwards.
GTGGCGGCGGGCCAGTTCCAAAGCCGCGTCCGGGTGCTCCGCGTGGAGCACCCGGTAGCCGTACCGCTCGAGCACACTCCTCGCCAGACTCGCCACCGCCGCATCATCCTCCACGAGGAGGACGACCTCGTTTCCACCCCGCACGTCCGGCGTCTCGGGCCGGGGCACCGGATGCTCAGCCGTCTCGTCAACGGCGGGCAGATAGATCTCGAACGTGGTGCCGTGTCCCGGCGCGCTGGTCAGCCACACATAGCCGTCACTTTGCTTCACAATGCCGTACACCGTGGCCAGTCCGAGGCCGGTCCCCTTGCCTTGCTCCTTGGTGGTGAAGAACGGCTCGAACGCGTGGGCCTGGGTCTCGCTGTCCATGCCCATCCCGGTATCCGTAACCTGGAGGACGACGTACCGGCCCGACGGCATCAACGCGCGCTCGCGCGCCGTTGGCTCGGCCAGCTCGACGTCCCGCGTCCGAATGGCGAGGCGCCCACCCCGGGGCATGGCATCCCGGGAGTTCACGGCGAGATTCAGGATCACCTGCTCCAGCTGGCTCGGATCGGCACGCACGCGACCGTTTGCCGCAAGCTCCGTGTCCAACTCGATGTCCTCGCCGATGATTCGGCGCAGCATCTTCTCCATGCCCTGCACCACCTCGGTGAGATCGAGTACGCGGGTTTGCAGCACCTGGCGGCGACTGAACGCGAGGAGTTGCCGGGTGAGCGCGGACGCCCGGTCAGCCGCGCGGCGGATTTCGGTCACGTCCGCCCGTCGTGCGTCCGACTGGGGGAGGTCGGCGAGGAGCAACTCCGCGTAGCCCGTAATGGCCGTCAGGATGTTGTTGAAGTCGTGGGCCACACCGCCGGCAAGCCGCCCAATCGCCTCCATCTTCTGCGACTGCCGCAGCTGGTCTTCCAGCAGCCGCCGAGCGGTGACGTCCTCGACGATCATTTCGAAGCCTTCCAGGGCGCCGGCTGGATCGAATGTCGGCCGGCCACTGAGGCGCACGGTGACCGGAGAGCCGTCCTTCCGCTTCCACTCCACCTCGACACCGGTGATCTGTCCCCCGTCCTTGTACTGCTCGATCAGCCGATGCCGCTCGGCAGGCTCCCGGTACACGTCGCGCAACACGTCCACGGCCAGCAGGTCGGCCTCGGAGTCATACCCCAGCATCTTCACCAGCGCCGGGTTCACCTCCACGAAGTGGCCGTCCACGGTGGATCGGTAGATGCCGTAGGCCGCTCCCTTCACCAGCGACCGGTAGCGCTCCTCAGACCGGCGCAGGGCTTCCTCGGCGCGCCGCCGCTCGGTGACCTCGCGGGTGACCCCGAGGAGGCCCGTGATCCGTCCTTCCTCGTCGCGCAGCGGCGCGGTTCGAGTCTCCAGCCAGCGCACGGTACCCCTGAAGCCGGTGATGGCGAACTGGAGCATACCCGATCGCCCGGCGAAGCCGTCGTCCACCAGCGCCCGAAACGCGGCCCGGTGCTCCGCGTGAACCAAGACCGAGATGTCCCGGCCGACCACATCGGCGGCAGACTCGGCTTCCACCATCGCGAGGCCGGCGGGGTTCATCTCCAGAACGTGGCCGGCGCGATCGAGGATCTTCACGCATTCGGGTTCGTGCTCGATTACGGCCCGCAAGCGGCGCTCGCTGGCGGCAATGGCGAACTCGGCCTGCCGCCGCTCGGTCACGTCCCGCGCGATTCCGTCGAGAGCCACCAGGCGCCCCCTCCGGTTGCGGACCGGCACATTGCGTTGCTCGGTCCAGATCACCGCCCCATCCTTGCGCCGCCACCGCAGGGTGAGCGGTCGCTCGAACCGCTCCTCCCGCACGTATGCCTCGAGCAACGGAAGGTCGTCGGGGTGGACCAACTTGCGCCCGAGATCCGGATCCGCGTAATGCTCTTGGGGAGTGTAGCCGGTCACACGGGTGGCCGCGGCGCTGACGTACTCGAATCCGCGGGTGGGATGCAGGCGATAGCGGTAGAGGATGTCCTGGACGTGATCGGCAAGCCGCCCGAGCAGCGTCTCCGCGGAAACCGTTGGCGGGCGTCTCACGCGGCGCGCCGCGAGGTCCATTCCATTGAGGGCCCTCAGAGTACCCAGGGGTGTTGCCGCCCTACGTAACGCAAACCGGCGCGGCTGTCAATTCTCCGGCGGGCGAGTTCGCCGCCTCGACCTGTTGGGCCGGCTGCAGGACCGCTGAGCCGCCGTCACTGCGGAAGATGAGATACGTGACGCCCCCGGAGCAGGGCAACGAGCGGCAGGGGCATCGCGAGACGCCATCCGGCCAGCCGGGCCCGCAGGGACCAGGGGCTCTTCAAGGATTGCCACGAATGGAACTGGGCCGCAAGGCGCCGGGATCGAATCCCGCGCTCGCAACCGGATGCCGGACCCGGAGGCCTGCCGCAGGGAAGCAATTCATGAGGCGTTCGGCCCGACCCGCTCAGCGTACAGGGTCTTGAATCGCTCCGCCAGCTCGTGCTGCTGGCGGCGCAACAGGTTGATCAGCTCCGTGCGGGAGCGCAGTGTAAAGAAGCGACGCGCGTCAATCCAGGCGCCGCGCCACCGTTCGCGCACCCGGAGCCCGACGAGGCCGACCAGGGGCGCCCCGATCACCACCCCCACGACCCCGCTCGGTCCCCATCGGACCGCGGCCCCAGCCGCGAGCAGGCCGATCCACGCCGCGTAGATTGCGAGGCCCAGTAGGAGCTTCCAGGTGGACCGCGTGTCCGCCGCCAGGCGCATGCGGTTCACGATGGTTCCCGTCACCTGATACGGAACGACGAAGAGCAGGAGCCCCGCAACGGCGAACGCCAGCGCCAGCGGCATCGCCAGATGAAACCGCCGCGCCGTCCACGCCAGGCCGGTCCGCACGTCCGTGGCGGCGCGAAGCGACGCCGGCGTGAGTCGAAGCCGCGCCAGCCGCCGGAGGTGCGCGCGTACCTCGCGCGCGAGATCGCTCCAGCGAGGATCGGGATGGCGCCGGAGATCGGCGAGGACGCGCGCGGTCACGTCCAGCCGCTCCACGCGGCTGACGGGGTCCGTGCCGGCGTCCCACTCGGCGTTCCAGATGTCCACGGCACCTTCCACCAGCGGCCCGTCCTCCCAGCGTTCCAGGTTGACCGTCACTTGCCGGAGCGCTGCGCCGATTCGCTCCGTGACGGCCCGCACGGCCTCCGGATCGGACAGCCCGCCGCCGGCCACGTCGGCCCATGGCACCGGAGCGCCCACGATGGCGACGGCGCTCGATCGAAACACGTCTTTCTGGCGAAACACCAGGCCGACGGGAACGATGGGAACCGTGACACCGTGCGCTTCCAGCGTCCCCAGCGCGATGCGTGCTGCTCCGGTCCTCAGCTCCGCGAGGGACGGCTCGCTGTGACTCTTGCCCTCGGGGAAGATGCCCACCGCGGCGCCGCGGGCCAGCTCGGCGTACACGGCGCGGAACATATCGCGGTTGCGATCCATCAGTGTCGGATCGTCCGACCGGCGGTACACGGGGATGGCGCCGACGGCCCGCACCATCCAGGCGGTCTTGGTATCGGCGAACAGCGGCGCCTTGGCGAGGAAGCGCACGGGCCGCCCGGCGGCGGCGCACACCACGATGGGATCCACCAGCGAGTTGGGATGATTGGCTACCAGCAACGCCGGGCCCGCGGCCGGCACCTTCTCACCGGCGATCGCGAGCCGGTAGTAGATACGGGCGGTGGCGTTCGCGACATGGGAGAAGGCCGGCAGCAGCCACACCCGGCCGCCTCACCGCGATAGCGCGGGTGCCAGCACCGCGAAGGCCGCTTCCAGGTCCGGCAGCGACATGTTGAGATCGGCCTTGAGCCGATAGGTCCCCACCGGCGCCGGCGTGTACGGATCCGAGGAGCCCGGCGCCCGCACCCGTGCCACTAGGCGATAACGGACCCGCAACGTGTCGAGCGCCTCGATGCGGAACCGGGTGAACGCCGCCGGACAGGCGAACCTGGTGCCCTCGAGCTCGACCTCGGTGTCCCCGCGGAACGTGTAGAGGAATGCGGGGCACGCGTACTGCCCCGTGAGGCTGGCCGAGCGCAGGGTGGGATTGCTGATCGTGAGCACGGCCTGCAGCGAGTCGCCAGGGCGCATCGTGCCCGGTTCAACCGTGAACGACCGCTCCAACTCCTCCTCAATGCCGTTCACGTCGAGGCAATGAACCGAGAGCACGGTGCACCAGCAAAGCAGGCCGAGGCGGGCCGGCAGGCACGGCAATGCCCGAGGCCTGGCGATGCGGCGCTTCACGGTCGGCCCAGCGAGTCCAGTCGTGCCCGGCGGGCGGCGGCCGTGTCAGCGGCTTGAAGGGCCCGCTGCACGCCGCGCGCGCCGGGAAGGCCCGACGCGCCGATGGCGCTGTCCCGCTGGCGCCGGGTGAGCGTGTCGGCGCTCTGCCGGGGCGGCTCGCTGCCGCCACAGGAAGCGAGGACCACCGCACCGAGGAAAAGCATGACGAATCGCATCACCGCCTCCTGATCGAGCCCCGAAGGCCGTGGGACTTCCTTCAGAACGCGAAGAGCCGCGTCACCTTCAGCGCCACCGATCGCTCCAGCACGGTCCGCGTGGGAACGTGCCGGCGGTCCACCAGGACGAGGAACACGTCGCTCAGCGGCGCGTGACGCCAATCCAGCCGGAGATTGCTCACCAGCTGGTCCGATTCTGCATTGTACTGCACGAACGCGCTGCCGAACAGCTTGGTGGAGCCGGCGAACCGAACGCGCGCCGACGCGAGGTCGGCGAAAAAGGCGCCCTGGGGCAAGTCCACGTCGGTTCGACTCCCCGAGATCTCGAAAAACAGGTCGTGGCGCGGCCGCCAGCTTGCGCCCAGCTGAACCGAGCGCCGCTCGCCGCTCCAGAAGCTCCCGCCGGAGACCGCCAGTCGCCCGGTCAGTCGCCGCCCCTCGCTCGACCGGTAGGAGACACTGGCGTCCCGAAACCGGTATGCGCCGGGCGGGATGACGACTCCGGGGAAAATCCGGAACGAGTCGGCGATCTGCTCGAACTGGTCGCGCACTTCGAGGTCGAAACCACCGCCTTGGGTGAAGGACAGGCCGACGCCCGCCGTGCCCAGGCGGGTCTCGAGGCGGCCCCTGGTGTTGGTGATGTACTCGACCTCGACGAAAGGATTGACTTCCTGGATCCAGGAATCCCGGGGTCGGGGATGCAGGCCCACGGTGCCGTAGTAGTGCCGCATGTCCCGTCGCCGCACGAAGCCGACGCCCGGATCGAACGTGCCCTCGACCTGCTTCACCATGGCCGACGTGTTCCACAGCGGGTCGCGCCAGGCGACCGACACGCGGGCGGCCGTGCCGTCGCTCGTGGAGCCGGGCCCGTCGCTGGCCGCCAGGTAGGAGTTGATCACCAGGTTCCGCAGGGCGCGGACGTTGGCGTCCACGCCATAGCTCCGGTTGGCGCCGCCCGAGCCCGCGCCGATGGGATCGCGGTTCAGGAGCATCACGCCCACGTCCGAATTGCCGAACAGGTTTCGCCGCAGCCGCGCCACCGCGAAGTTCTCGGCCGGGCCCTCCGGGGTGCCGCGGGTCTGCATGGTAAGCACCCCGACATCGTTCCGGCCCACTCGGCCGCTCACCCGCGCGCCGCCTAGGATGGCCACGGGGCGGTTGTTCCTGAGCCCGATCCGCCGCGAGTGAAAGAGGGTGAACTCCTGGGGCGAGGAGCCCATGCGATAGTTCCGCTCCACCACGTCGCCGAACGCGAACGAGCCCGCGTTCTCCACGAAGAAGTCCCGCCGCTCGGGGAAGAACAGCGAGAACCGCGTCAGGTTCACCTGCTCCTGGTCCACCTCCGTCTGGGAAAAGTCGGTGCGGTAGGTGAGGTCGAGCGTGAGGCCGGACGTGAGGCCGTACTTGAGATCGGCGCCCGCGTCGGCATGGATCAGGGCGCTCGTGTCCGGCGTGGCGGTTCCCTCCGTGCGCGTCCCCACCGTGAACGGCTTGAGCTTCAGGTTGCGACCGGCGCGCAGCCCCTTCAGTCCCACCAAGGTTCCGGCGCGCGACATGCGGTGCACCACGAAGCGCCGATCCAGCGGGGCCCAGTACGAGCTTTCGTTCGCCCGCCGCACGCGGCGTAGCAGGTTCATGCCCCAGCGCTGCTCGTGCCGGCTCGGGTCGAACCGCAGCGTGGCGACCGGGATGTCCATCTCCACGATCCAGGCCGAGTCGGTCACCGAGGTCTTGATCGTGGCCACGGCGTCCCAGGCCACGTTCACGTTGCGGCTGTCGTTCATGGTGTGCTCGTCGCGCAACGCGCCGCCCGGGTTGACCAGGAACAGGAACGAGTTGCGGCGATCGAGATAGGTGTCGAGCGTGACGCCGAAGATGTCGCCGGCGCCGGGATTGAAGTCGTGCTCGAGCCCGGCGATCATCATGCCGCTGATGCCCGTGTCGTAGCATACGGCGGAGATATAGATGTGTCCCGGGTTGTACAGCACGCGCGCCACCGTGCGCTGCGAGGCGGGCATGCCGGTGAACGGGACGCCCTGAATGAAATCGGTGATGGGTGCTGCCGAACTCCAGGCAGGCTCGTCGAGCCGCCCGTCAATGGTGATCGGATCGCCGGTATACGTCGCCACGGCCACGGGCCGCGGCATGGTGTCGGGGTTCACGGGCCAGAGCGGCTCCCAGGGTAGCGTGGTGTCGTCTTGCGCCCGAGCCCATGCCACCGGCATGAGCACACCGAGCAACGTCGCGCGGACGGTGCGCAGCCTCATGCCCCCCAACCCCAGTCGGTGGCTACGGCGCCGGCCAGCGCGGCAGCCGCCCGCTGGTCCACGGCGCCCCGGCCGCCTCAGCGGCGTCTTCCACTCGCTTGAGGTCCACTTCGATCAACCGGTGCAGCCGCTCCAGCACGTCCCGGAACTCCGCGGCCACGATGTCGTACTGCCGCCGATGCGTGTCCGTGACGTCCCCCAGCGTCCCCGGCCACGCGCCTCCGGCGGCACGATTCAGCCGCTCGGCGAGGGAGGGTGGCGTGGATTCCTGTCGCCGGGCGGCGGTGGGATCCCCGTTCAGCGACTCCTGGATGTCGCGCAACCGGCTCTCCAGCGCTCGCACGTCGCGGGCCAGGGACCCGTCCAGACCGGGCGTGTCCTCGACGGCGCGCTTCAGGAGCTGGAGGCGACTCATGGTCTCCGTGGCCAGCGCGTTGGCCCCCAGCACGGCGCGCTGCAGTTGCCACGCCCGCTGCTGGAA
>CAZVKD010000030.1:8810-15695 GCA_964627675.1 uncultured Gemmatimonadaceae bacterium | reverse complement strand
ACGTTCTTCGAGCGGGGGATCTTGGCCCCGGCTGTGGGGAACGGAAGGAGTGGGTAGGCGACCGTCGAGGTCAGCCGACGCCGGCTACCTTCGGCCGGCGTCGGCTGACGTCGCAGGTCCGTCTCAGTCACCGCCGCAACAGCCCGGCGGGCAGCAATCCCAGTTGCCCATCGCTCTCACCTCCTTCCCGCGGTTAGGGGTTGCACCACACAACACTTCCCGCCGATTCGCGCGACGGGCTTGGCTGCCGCGCCGGCGAGCTGAGCCAGCAGCCGGATGGCGGCGCTTCGGACCTCGGGCGGGAATTCGGCCAGCAGGCTCGCGTGACGCAGGGCCAGATCGTCCTGAATCCGCTCCACCAGCGCCCGGCCCCTCCGAGAGAGTTGCACCCGCACGGCTCGCCCGTCCTGGGGGTGCGCCTGCCGGCGGGCGTATTCCTTTCGTTCCAAAGCGTCCACCACGCGGCTGACGGTGCTCTTGTCGAGGTAGAGGGCGGCCGCCAGGTCGTTGAGGGTCATCGGGCCGTGCTCCGCCAATAGTTCGAGCGCCCGGCATTGTGTCACGGAAACGTCATAGCAGCAGATGCAGTCGCGGTCGTGGAACTGGTACAGGCGGCCCAACTCGGCCAGCACGCGGGCCAGGGTCTGCCCATCGCGCCGCAGGCCGGCTGAGAACAGGATGGTGGGGCGGGGGAGCGTCGCCTCTGACATGGTGCCCGGGAGATAGTTGGTATCAGCAACTATATAGCCGGCCCGACCGGGCGTCAAGGGGCGAGTGCGCGCCGGCTCGGTCGGGGTTCGCCAGCCTGCTCGATTGACGCGTCGTTGCCGTGGCCGGCACTTTAGAGACGCGGCGCGCGGGTTCCCGCGCGCAGCGAGACCCACGGGGCAATACCACGAACGCCGTGGCGTGCCGACTCGACGACGAGAGGCGAAGGATGAGTGAGCCGGTGCCGACGATGGGATCGAGGTGGGTGTTCCGAAGGGCCGCGCGCTATGGGGCCGGCGGACCCGTTCTCGCCTGTGCCCTGCTGTCCGTCCTTTCCCCCCTTGCCGCCTCGCGGGCCGTTGCCGCCGTCCCGCAAAGCGACGCGGCGTTCCCCGCCGAGACGTATGCCGCTCGCCGCGCCCGGCTGGTCGAGCAGCTGGGGTCCGCCGCTGCGATCGTTCCGGGAGCGTATCTCATCGGATCCGACGGCCGGGACAAGCAGGATCCCACGTTCTGGTATCTCACCGGGGTCGAGTCTCCGTATGCGATCCTGGTCATTGCCGCCGGGGGCGGTGGGAGCGGCGGCCGGCGGCGAGAGGTGCTGTTCCTCCCGGAGCGATATCAATTCGCCGGGGCGCAGTTTCCCACGACGGACGAGCGATTCCGCCAGGCCCCGTGGAATCGGCCCATCCGGCGGCTCTCACCGGGGCCGGAGGCGGCCCGTGCCACGGGAATCGGCGAGACCTATCCGCTCGATGCGCTCGCCCGTATGCTGCCCGAGCTGGTGGGATCGGGGGACACGGTGTTCTACAACGCGGCGGGCGTGAGCCTGTACGCCCCGCCGGGTCTGGCGCCCCCGCTCACCAGTCGTGAACAGCTGCGGCGATCCATGGCCAGGCTGATCCCGGGGAAGCAATGGGCCGATCTGGGCCCGCTGGTGGCGCGCATGCGGCTGGTGAAGGACGAGCACGAAATCGCGGCCCTGCGGCGCGCGGCACAGATCAGTGCCGAAAGCTTCCGGGAGGTGCTGGGAACGCTTCGACCGGGTATGCGCGAACTCGAAGTGGCCGGGCTCATGGAGTACGTGTGGAAGCGCGAGGGGTCGCCGCGAGCCGCGTTTGCGCCGATCGTCATGGCCGGGCCGGGTGCCGTGAGTCTGTTCACCCTCCGGGCGGAGGCCTACAACGCCACCAACCGGGTGATCCGTGACGGCGAGTTGGTGTTCATTGACTATGGCGCGGCGGAGTACCAGACCTACGCCTCGGATGTCTGCCGGACCTATCCCGCATCGGGGCGCTTCTCACCGGAGCAGCGCAGGTACTACGAGATCGTGCTGGAGGCGCAAGAGGCGGCGCTCGCCAGGATTCGCCCCGGCGCGATGATGCTCGACGTGATTCGGGCCGCGGCGGAGGTGTATCGCCGACACGGGTTGGAGCAATACGAGGACATTGACCGCATGGGGACGGATCGCGTGTGGGGTGTGATGCCCTCGCCCACGCACTATCTCGGCCGCGGCGGCGGCCTGACGGCCTACAGCGCGCAGGGATCAGGCGTGCGGGACCTCGGTCACCACATCGGCATCAACGCCACGGACAGCCGCGATTACTCCGGGCCGCTGGTTCCGGGCATGGTGTTTACCGTCGAGCCCAAGCTGTACATCCCGGAGAAGGCCATCGCGATCATGATCGAGGACATGATCCTGGTTACCGAGACCGGCTTCGAGAACCTCTCGGCGGGGGCTCCGAAGACCGTTCAAGAGATCGAGCGCGCCATGGCTGCGCGGCGACCATAACGAGGCCTACCCTATCCGCGTCCCAGCGTTGAGGCGCGCGTGACCGACGCTCCTCCCGCCACGCCGGCAGCCGACGTCTACCTCGAGCGCGTGCTGGATGTTCTCCGCCCCCTGGCGCTGGAGGTGGGCGGGCCGCGCGCTCACCGCGCCGTTACTCCCACCGCGTCCCTGGAACGGGAAGTCGGGCTGAGCAGTCTGGAGCGCGTCGAGCTGGTGGCGCGGCTCGAGCAATCACTCGCCCGCGAGCTGGACGATCGTTTTCTGTCGCTGGACACGGCAACCGAACTCGCGCGGGCCCTGGCCCAACTGGGAGACGCTGTGCCGCTCGACCTGGCGGGTCAGGCGATGCCGGTACTCCCGGCGGCCGCCCCGGTCCCGGAAGACGCGGCCTCGATCCCGGAGGCGCTGTGGCGACGCGCGGTGACGGAACCTGATCGAGCGCACGTTTACATGCATCAGGCGGAGGGACAGGTCGAAGAAGTCTCCTACGGAGCCTTGTGGACGACCGCGGCGGCCGTTGCCGGCGGCCTGCTCGAGCGGGGGGTGGCGCCCGGCGAGCCGGTGGCGCTCATGTTCCCCACGGGCACCGACTTCCTGCGGTCCTTCCTCGGCATCCAGATTGCGCGCGCCATCCCGGTTCCGCTGTATCCGCCCGTGCGCCTCGACCGGCTGGAAGAGTATCTGCTGCGCCAGGCGGGCATTCTGAACAATGCCGGAGTGCGCTGGCTCGTCACCGTGCGCGAGGCGGTGCCGATCGCGCACCTCCTGAGAAAAGCCGTGCCGTCCCTCGACGGCGTGGTCACTCCGGGCCAGCTGGCGCGCGGCGTCTCCCCGGCGAGAGCGGCGCCCGGAGGGTCGGGCGATCCCGCGTTGATCCAGTACACCTCCGGGAGCACGGGTCATCCCAGGGGCGTGTTGCTCACGCACGCCAATCTCCTGGCCAATATTCGCGCGATCGCCGCGGGCCTGGCGCTCACCCCAAACGACGTTGGCGCGAGCTGGCTTCCCCTGTACCACGACATGGGTCTCATCGGGAGCTGGCTCTTCTGCCTCTATCATGGGATCCCGCTCGCCCTGATGTCGCCGCTCGCCTTCCTGGCTCGTCCCGAGCGCTGGCTTTGGGCCATTCACCAGCGGCGCGCCACGTTGTCGGCGGCGCCGAACTTCGCCTATGAACTGTGCGTGCGGCGGATCTCCGACGACGCCATCGAGGGTCTCGATCTCTCTTCCTGGCGCTGTGCGTTGAACGGCGCGGAGCCCGTGAGTCCGGACACGCTGGACCGATTCACGCGGCGATTCGAGCCCTACGGATTCCGGCGCGAGGCGCTGATGCCGGTGTACGGATTGGCGGAGTGTGCCGTCGCCCTGTGCTTCCCACCGGTGGGACGCGGCCCTGTGGTGGACCGCGTCGCCCGGGCGCCGATCCAGCTCCTTGGTCGCGCCGACCCGGCTGCCCCGCACGATCCCTCGGCGATCCGGTTTCTGTCCGTGGGCACGGCGCTTCCCGAACACGAGGTTCGAATCGTCACCGACAGGGGGGACCCGGCGCCGGAGCGCGTGGTGGGTCGTCTGTTGTTCCGCGGCCCGTCGGCGATGTCCGGGTACTTTCGCTCCCCGGAGGCCACCGCGGTGGTCACCCGCGCCGACGGCTGGATTGACAGTGGGGACCTGGCGTACCACGCGGGCGGCGAGGTGTACATCGCCGGGCGCGAGAAGGACATCATCATCGTCGGGGGGCGCAACTACATTCCGCAGGAAATCGAGGACGTCGCGGGCGAAGTGCCCGGCATTCGAAAGGGTTGTGTCGCGGCATTCGGCGTTCCCCTACCTGCCCTGGGAACCGAGGCCCTGATCGTCGTGGCGGAGACGCACGCGACGAGCGCCGAGGACACGTCACGGCTGGAGGGCGAGACCGTGGCTCGGATCGCGGCACACGTGGGGATTCCGCCGGATCGCGTGGTGCTGGTCCCGCCGGGCTCGGTGCCGAAAACGTCCAGCGGGAAGCTCCGTCGCGGAGCGACGCGTGACCTGTATCTGTCGGGGCGGCTGGGGCGGAAGCCGCGGCTTTCGGTGGGGGAGCGCGTCGCCCTGCTCCGTGCCGCCATGGCCGGTGCGATCCGCCCATGGATGCCGCGTGCGCGGCGGGCCGCCTATCTGGCCTATCTCGGGGTGACCACCGGGGTGTTTCTCCTGCCCCTCGCGCTCGGTATCTGGGGGCTCGTGGCCGTCCTCCCACGCCGCGCCACGTTCGGGTTGTCGCGTCGTGGGGCGCGGCTCGTTCTCAGGACCATCGGCTGTCGCTTATCCGTGGAGGGGCTGGAGAACCTCGACGCCGATGGTCCGCTCATCTTCGCGTCCAACCATTGTTCCTACCTCGACGTCCTGCCGCTGATGGCGCTCCTGCCGGTGGACTTCGTGTTCGTGGCCAAGAAGGAAGTGTGGTCCTGGCCGTTCATCGGTACGTTCGTCCGCAAGCAGCGGCACCTGGCCGTGGATCGCTGGGACGCAAAACGAAGCGTGGACGATGCGCGAAGCGCGAGCGCGGCGGTCCGGGCCGGGACGGCCGTCCTGTTCTTCCCCGAGGGCACGTTCATGCGCGCCACGGGCTTGCGCCCCTTCCGGCTGGGGGCGTTCGAGACCGCCGCGGAAACCGGCAGACCCGTCGTGCCGCTGGCATTGCGGGGCACGCGGCACGTGCTGCGGGACGGCAGGTGGCTACCGCGGCCCGGCCCGATTTCGCTCTGGATTGGCGAGCCCGCCTGGCCGGCGTCCAAGGGGTGGGAGGCCGTGCTCGACCTCAGGGATCGAACTGTGGAGAGCATCGCGGCGCGCTGTGGCGAGCCGCGTCTGGACCTGGTGGCCGGAGGCCCACCGCGTCCCCGGGGCTGATCCCAGCGTCGTTCTGACCGCAGCATGTCGTGCCCCTGCTGCGGGGCGGGCCGCAGGACTCCCACAGGCTCTTCAAGGCCCTTTCATCCCTTCTTCAACGCATCCGCCGCTGCTTTGAATACCGAGGCTTTCGATCCACGTCTCGGTGCCGAGGTGGTCGCATGGCTGGAATCGTGGGATACGGCGCGTTCATTCCCCGCAACCGCATCAAGACTGAAGAGATCGCGAGTCAGTGGGGCAAAGACCCCCTCGCCGTGCGGCGCGGTCTTCTGCTCGAGGAGAAGTCGGTCCCCGGGCTGGACGAGGACACGATCACGATCGCCGTCGAGGCGGGGCGCGCCGCGCTCGAGCGCGCGGGCGTGGACCCCCGGCGAGTGGGCGCGCTCTACATCGGGTCGGAATCGCATCCTTACGCCGTCAAGCCGAGCGGCACCGTGGTGGCCGAGGCGTTAGGCGTGGGGCCGGAAGTGCACGTGGCCGATTTCGAGTTTGCCTGCAAGGCGGGCACCGAAGCCATGTTCGTCGCACTCGGCCTCGTGGAGTCCGGCCGCGTGGAGTACGCCCTGGCGATTGGCGCCGACACGTCGCAGGGCGCTCCCAACGACGCGTTGGAGTACTCGGCCTCCGCCGGGGGTGCGGCGTACTTGTTCGGCACGGGCCATCTCCTGACAGAGGTGCTGGAGACCTACAGCTACACCACGGACACGCCGGACTTCTGGCGTCGGGAAGGCGAGTTCTACCCCCGTCACACGGGGCGGTTCACCGGGGAGCCCGCGTACTTCAGGCACATCACCGCCGCCGCGCGAGCCATCCTCGAGCGCGCCGGCCTCCGGCCGGCGGATCTCAAGTACGCCGTCTTCCACATGCCGAACGGGAAGTTCCCGCTGTCGGTGGGCGCGGCGTTGGGGTTCACCCGCCAGCAGCTCACGCCCGGCTGGGTGGTCCCAACGATGGGCAACACTTACTCCGGGTCTTCGCCCACGGGGCTTGCGGCCATCCTCGACGTGGCCGCTCCGGGCGACCTCATCCTGCTCACCTCGTTCGGCTCCGGCGCGGGGAGCGACGGGTTCGTGTTGCGGGCCACGGAGTTGTTGGTGGAGCGGCGCGACCGCGCGCCGAGCGTGCGCTCGATGCTCGAGGGCCGGCGCCGCTACCTCACGTACGGTCAATATGCCAAGTACCGCGAGAAGATCGTCCTGAACGAGTAGTCGGAGGACCGACCCATGCGAGAGGTCGCGGTCGTTGCGGCTGGGATGACGCCCTTCGGAGAGCTGTGGCGGTCCAGCCTGCAGGATCTGTTCGTTGACGCCGCGCTCGAGGCCCTGCGCAACGGGCGGGCGGACACGGTGGATGCGGTGTACGTGGGAAACATGGCTGGAGGCCAGTTTGTGGGCCAGGAACATCTTGGTCCGCTGCTGGCGGATCACCTGGGTTTCCGCGGGGTCGCCGCCACGCGGGTGGAGGACGGCGTGATCTCGCCGGGCGGCATCGGCTTC
>CAZVKD010000030.1:0-8800 GCA_964627675.1 uncultured Gemmatimonadaceae bacterium | reverse complement strand
GGAGTCGGCGTGCGCGTCCGGCGGCGTGGCGCTCCGCGCCGCGTTTCTCGACGTGGCGTCCGGGATGAACGATCTGGTGCTCGCCGTTGGCGTGGAGAAGATGACCGACGGGGCGGATGTGACGGGCGTGCTGGCCACGGCCGCCGACCAGGAGCAAGAGGTCTATCACGGCGTGACGTTCCCCGGCCTGTACGCCATGATCGCGCGGGCGCACATGGAGACCTACGGTACCACGCTGGAAGATCTGGCCTGGGTCTCGGTCAAGAATCACCGGCACGGGGCGCTGAATCCCAGGGCGCAGTTTCGCCAGGAGGTGACGCTGGAGCAGGTGATGACGTCGTCACTGGTGGCCGATCCGCTGCGCCTGTTGCACTGCTCGCCGGTGAGTGATGGTGCCGCCGCCGTGCTGCTCAGTCCCCTCGCCCGCGCCAAAGAGTTCACCGACCGTCCCGTGCGAATCCGCGCCAGCGGGTTGGCCACGGCGTCAATGGCGCTGGCCCAGCGACGCGATCCGGCCTTTCTCGACGCCGTGCGGCTGTCTGCGAGCCGGGCGTACAAGATGGCGGGGCTGGGGCCCAACGACATTGACGTGGCGGAGGTGCACGACTGTTTCTCGATCGCCGAGATCTGCGTGCTCGAGGCGCTGTGCTTCGCCGAGCAGGGACGTGGGGCCGAGGGCGCACGCACCGGGGAAACCGCGCTGGGGGGGCGTCGTCCCGTCAACCCCAGCGGCGGACTGAAGTCGAAGGGCCATCCCGTGGGCGCGACGGGAGTGGCTCAGGTGATCGAGATCTTCGAGCAGCTGCGGGGCGAGGCCGGCGAGCGGCAGGTGCCCGACGCCGCCATCGGTCTCACGCAGAACATGGGTGGGTCCGGCGGAAGCTCGGTGGTGCACATCTTCGAGAGGGTCTGAAAATGCCCAGCCCAAGATACTGGCGCGAGATTCCCGGCCGATATCGGCTGGAAGGGGCCCGGTGCGAGGAATGTGGCGCGACGGTGTATCCCGTCCGACGGCTGTGTCCGGCGTGTCGCAGTGAGCGGCTCGTGAGCATCGCGCTCTCGCGGCGCGGGAAAGTGATCACCTCCACCGTGATTCACGCGGCGCCGACCGAGTTCCAGATGGAAGCCCCCTACGCCATGGCGCTGGTCGAGACGCCGGAAGGAGCGCGCCTCATGGTACAGGTCGCCGATTGTGAGCCGGACGACGTAGCACCCGGAAGGGAGGTGACGCTCGAGTTCCGGCGGATCCGGAAGGAGGGGCGGAGCGGCATTCTGTGTTACGGGCATAAGGCTGTTCCCGTCCGCTGAGCGGAGGCCGAGACGGGGGATGACATGCACAAGGTGCAAGTGTGGGCCGAACTTTCCGACGAGGAGTACCGTGCCTACGAAGGGGAAGCGACACGGCGCGGCGTGAGCGTGGCGACGCTGATCGAGCAAACGGTCAACTATCTGCTCCACGAGTTGGAGGAAGAAGAGAAAAAAGGGCCGGACGTCATCACGCCGTCGTGACGCGTCGTGCCGGGACTCAGGACTGCTCGAGGTTCACCACCGGCGGACCGACGTCGTTCTTCGCGGGCGGCACGGTCATCAGGTACCGATAGATCGCGCGCAGATCATCTTCGGCCATTCGGGCATACGTTTGCCAGGGCATGGGCGAGCCGGGAATCAGGCGGCCCGCTCTGAAGCGGGCCACGAAGGCGTCCTCGCTCAGGCGGCCCAGGCGCCCGGTTTCGGGGTCGCTCGTGATGTTGGGCGGCGACCAGGAGTGCGCGGGATCATCGGGCTCGAGGAAGCCCGTCGCGCCGCCGAAGCGCGGCCCGGTCAGGGCGCCGGTCATCTGGTTGCGCTGCGTGTGACACGCCCAGCACAGTGCCACGGATTCCGCCAAATACCGTCCGTTTTCGACCGTGGCCCCCCGGGGCGAGCGCGCCAGGGGTGGCTCCGAGGGGCCCACGGGCCGCGCCATCGCCGTGGCCTTCACGACCTTGCCGATCAGCGTGAAGCGGTGGCCGGGAACGTGATTGCGGACCGGCGGCTGACTGCGGAGGTAGGACACGACCGCCAGGAGGTCGTCATCGGACAACCCTTGCATCTCCATGAACGGTAGGAGTGCGCGCCCGTCATGCCCAACCCCATTGCGCAGCGCACGCGCGATCGCGCCGTCTGAGACGTTGCCCAGGCCGGTTTCCGCGTCGGGCGTCAGGTTGGGAGCGTAGAACGTGCCGGGCGGGATCTCGAACGCGTACCCCCCGCTCAGGGGTATGTCGGCACCCTCCGCGTACGCCGCGCGCTGAGCGGGATCGCCGTGACAGGCCGCGCACGGCGCCACGTCGCGTGCGATGTAGCGGCCGCGCGCCACCACGGATGAATCCGACGAGGCGGTGACGGTCGGGTAGGGCGGGTCGAACGTGAGGTTCTGGCGCGAGGCCACGAACACCACCGCTGCCAGGACCACGACAGCCGTTACGATGAGCAGAACCGACAAGACCTTGCGCACTATGAGCTCCGGCTGCGGGTGCTCTGAGAAATCACGAAGGGCCAGGACGTTGCAAGCTATGGGCGGCGCAAGCCTGAGACAAGAGCGCGTCCCGTCTTTCTCGCCGCGGCGAGTGGCTCCGCCGTCAGGCCGACTTCGCCGCTCGCCGTGCCGTCCCCGCAGGGAACTGCTCGGCCTCCGTGGATTCCCGCATCGCGATGGACGACGATCGTCCGCCGGTCACGATCTGGGTGATCTCGTCGAAGTAGCCCGTCCCCACGAACTGCTGGTGCTTCACCGCTTCGTATCCCAGCGTCTCGGCGGCGAACTCGGCCTCCTGAAGCTCGGCGTAGGCGGCCATGCCGCGCTCCCGGTATCCCACGGCCAACGAGAACATGGCGTGATTGAGCGCGTGGAACCCCGAGAGCGTGACGAACTGGAACTTGTAGCCCAGCCGGCCCAGGTCACGCTGGAAGCTCGACAGCTGATCGTTGGAAAGATGCATCTTCCAGTTGAAGGACGGCGAGCAGTTGTACGCCAGGAACTTGCCGGGACACCGCGCGTGGATCGCCTCGGCGAACCGGCGTGCTTCGCTCATGTCCGGCGTGGATGTCTCGAACCACACCACGTCGGCGTACGGGGCGTAGGCCAGGCCGCGCGCGATGGCGGGCTCGATGCCGCTCCGCACCTTCAAGAACCCTTCCGGCGTTCGCTCGCCCGTGGCGAACGCACGATCGTGCAGGTCAATGTCGTTTGCCAGGATCGAGGCCGAGAGCGCGTCGGTTCGGGCGATGAGGATGGTGGGCACGTCCAGGACGTCGGCGGCGAGCCGGGCGGCAACCAGCTTGTTGATGAACTCGCTCGTGGGAACCAGCACCTTGCCGCCCAGGTGCCCGCATTTCTTCAGCGAGGCGAGTTGGTCTTCCAGATGCACCGCCGCCGCGCCGGCGCGGATCATGTGCTTCACCAGCTCGTAGGCATTGAGCAGGCCGCCGAACCCCGCCTCCGCGTCCGCCACGATCGGCACGACCCAGTCAACGCGATCATCGCCGTTCTGGTGGTGGATCTCGTCGGCGCGGAGCAGGGCATGGTTGATGCGCTCCACCAGCCGAGGCACGCTGTTGGCGGGATAGAGGCTCTGGTCCGGGTAGATCTCGCCCGCGTCGTTCATGTCGCCCGCCACCTGCCAGCCGCTCACGTAGATCGCCTTCAGCCCGGCCTTCACCTGCTGAATGGCCTGGTTCCCCGTAAGGGCGCTGAGGGCCGGTACGTAGGGCTCCTGGTGCAGCAGCGTCCAGAGCCGGGTGGCGCCCCGGCGCGCCAGCGTATGTTCCAGGTGCACGGTGCCACGGACCCGCCAGACGTCTTCGGCGGAGTACGGCCGGGCGATCCCGCGCCAGCGTGAGTCGGTCTGCCACCGGCGCTCGAGCTGCGAGACGAATGTCGTCCTATTCATGTCGGCCTCGGAGGGGAGGGGCAAGGGCGCGAACCGGTGTCATCTTACGCGTCGCAATGCGGCGCACACCTACAGGTACTGATACGCCGCGGTGGTGAGCCACTCGGCATAGTGCTCGCCGATCATCAGGTCGAGGAGCAGCTCGGCGGCGAGCCCGAAGCGTCCCCGCGTGATGCGCTTGGGACCCAGCCGCTCGCGCAGCGCCTGCAACTCGTCGTGGGTCACCGCTCGGACCAGCTCCGCGGTGACCCTGCGGCCATCATCCAGCCGGGCGCCGTGGCGCACCCATTGCCATACCTGCGACCGCGAGATCTCCGCCGTCGCGGCGTCTTCCATCAGATGGTAAATCGGCACGCACCCGTTGCCGCCGAGCCACGCCTCGAGGTACTGCATCCCCACGTCCACGTTGTGACGCAACCCGGCGAACGTGATGCGTCCGTCGGGGACGGCCAGCAGGTCGGCGGCGCTCACGCGGACGTCTTCCCGCAGGCGGGCGATCTGATTGGGACCCGCCAGGTGGGCGTCGAACACCTCTCGCGCGAGCGGCACGAGCCCCGGATGGGCCACCCAGGTCCCGTCGTGCCCGGCGGTGACCTCGCGCAGCTTGTCCTGCCGCACCTGGTCGAGCGCGCGCTGGTTGGCTGCCGCATCGTGCTTGATCGGGATCTGGGCCGCCATGCCACCCATGGCGTGCGCGCCACGGCGATGGCACGTCCGGATCAGCAGGTCCACGTACGACTTGAGAAAGTGCCGCTCCATCGTGACCTGCCCGCGATCGGGCAGGACGCACTCGGGCCGGTTTCTGAACGTCTTGATGTAGCTGAAGATGTAATCCCAACGGCCGCAGTTGAGCCCGGCGGAGTGATCGCGCAGCTCCCACAGGATCTCGTCCATCTCGAACGCCGCCAGGATGTTCTCGATGAGGACGGTGGCCCGGATGGTGCCGCGGGGGATGCCCAACTCGTCCTGCGCGAGCACGAACACGTCGTTCCACAAGCGCGCCTCGAGGTGGCTCTCGAGCTTGGGCAAGTAGACGTACGGCCGTGCGCCCCGCGCGAGCAGCGCCCGGGCGTTATGGAAGAAAAACAGCCCGAAGTCGAACAACGACGCCGAGACCGGCACCCCGTCCACCCGCATGTGTTTCTCGACGAGATGCCAGCCTCGGGGTCGAACGAACAGCACCGCGGTCCGGGCTTGAAGGCGATACAGTTTGCCCTCGGGCGAAGTGAACGTGATCGTCCGGTTCACCGCGTCCCTGAGATTGGCCTGGCCCTCGACGCAGTTGGACCACGTGGGGCTGTTCGAATCCTCGAAGTCCGCCATGTACACGTTCGCCCCCGAATTCAGGGCGTTGATGATCATCTTACGGTCCACCGGGCCGGTGATCTCGACGCGCCGATCGGCGATCTCGGGCGGAATCGGGGCGATGGTCCACGCGGACTGCCGCACGTCGCTCGTTGCGGGGAGAAAATCAGGTAGCTCGCCGCTCGCCAGGCGGTCGAATCGTTCGGCCCGGGCGTCCGTCAATTGCCGGCGGCGGGGTTCGAACTCGCGATGCAGTCGGGCGAGGAAGGCGAGGGCCGGGGCCGACAAGACGTGCTCGCACCCCACAGGCGCCGCGTGCGTGAGCATCACGCCGGGGACGCTCGCGGCGGCTCGCTCGGTGGCGCTGGCAGGCTCATGGCGCGCATCCGGCGCCGCAGTGACCTGGCTCACGTGATCGGGAGGGGTGGGGTCAGTGTCGCAATCCGGGCAAAGCATATGCCCCCGCAATAGGTGAGTTCGGGGTCCCGTCGCTTAAACCGTTTCCATTGTGCCACAACGACTTACGCCGGGGCGGCGGACGGGTCTCGCGAACCGTGTTGGTCTCGTGGTGTGGCTGCGACATGGCGCGGCGCCTTGGCGAGGCCGGCGCGCACAGGGCCGGGGCAGTCGTGCATGGCGCACGGCTCATCGCCGCCAGCACAATGGTGAGGGTGGGGACTCAAGTCCGAATCAAGCGTATCGCGACCTCAGGCCGCGAGGTCCCCTCAGGCGAGCGGATGGCGAGGCGTTGGGAGAATTGGCGCTAACGATGAAGAGCCGACGACGGATCGCTCGGCTCTTGGCAACGCCCCCAGGGCGACATCGGTAAGCGCGGGGTGATCCACGTCCTGCGGCACGGGGTGAGGCACGGGCTTCACCGCTGCCGGGCCGGACGGGCTCGCGGTGGCGGCGCGGCGGCGGTTGGACAGGTAATCCTCGGCCGCGCCGGCGTACCCGGTTTGTTGTCCCGCCGGGCCTCGATCCGCTCCAGACGACGACTCAGAGAAGTGTCAAGGGCGGTTCGAGGGCCCCCCGGAAGCTCGTCCCAGCCGTTTGCGAATACGCTCGAGGCGCTTGCGCACGGCCTGAGGCGAGATGCCGGCCCAGTAGGCGAGCTCCGCGCTCGAATAGCCCGATCCGTAACGCCTGAGCAACTCCCCGTCCTCGGGGTCTAACCGGCTCATCAGCGCTTCCGCGGTTACGGCGGCGATTAGCCTGTCCTCGGTCGCCTCGATCGCGGGCTCGGTTGCCAGGTCCGTGAGAGGGGCTTCCCGCCGCGGCCGCTCAAGCCGTCGTGCTCGGTGCTCCAGGCCCCAATACAACCGCTGGCTCACGTAGCCGATGAAATCCACCCCCATCTCGCGATCCCAGCTGTCCAGGGCGCGGCGGAAGATTGGATAGCTCTCGCCCACGAGATCTTCCGGGAGACAAGCCCCGGGGTAGCAGCGTGATTGGGGGCGATAGGGGTGACAGAAACGGTGCAGCACCCTGCGCACCAGGGGCAGGCAGCGCCGGTAGATCGCCCGCGCGCGGGTTTGCCGTTCATGGTGGGTCGGGGAGTTCTGGAACCGGGTAACCGCGGCGTTACAGGCGGCGTGGGACGGATAGGACGGCAGGGGCTGAGCAAAGCAGGGGCCGCGGAGCGGGCAGGCGAAGGCGCGGGTGGGGGGATGAGGGGCCATGTGCCGGGGGGCAGTATAGGGGGCGATGGCGTGGTGGGCCAGAGAGCGGTCACAGAGTGTGGGGCCGGGGGGGATATTCCTTTGCAAGGCAGTGTGAAGATCGTTTCACAACCGAGAAGCCAGGCACGAAGGAGCTACCATGAATCAACGCCGCCAGACGCCGGAACTCGTGGCCCTCATCCTCCTATTCCTGGCGATCACCGCTTTCACCGTCGCCGGCTTCGCCCGGGACTGGAAACCGCCCGTGGCCTCCAAGCATGGAGCGGGCGTTGACAGTCTCATGGGCTACCTCACGGTTTCCACGGGGGCTGTCCTGCTCATCGGCACCGTGGCCCTGGCGGTGTTTCTCTGGCTGTACGGGCGAGGCGCGCACACGGGCTCGCCTGCCACAAGCCTCCGGACGGAGCGCTGGTGGTCACTCGTGCCGGTGATCGGCATGGCGCTGATCGCGGAAGTGGGGGTGCTGGTCAAAGGTTTCCCCGTTTGGAAGCAGGTGTATGGCGGGCCGGCCCCAGATGCCTTTGTCGTGGAGCTCACGGCGCAACAGTTCGAATGGTACGTGCGATACCCTGGGCCCGACGGCGTGTTGGGCCGGGCCGACCCATACCTTATCGAGCCGGCGGGCAACCCGCTCGGGCTGGACGCCGACGACCCTGCTGCGCGCGACGATCTGGTGTTCCGCAACCGCATGACCGTTCCGGTCGGCCGCTCCGTGTACGTGCGGCTCCGCTCACACGATGTGCTGCACTCCTTTTCCGTACCGGCGCTCCGGGTGAAGCAGGACGTCGTGCCCGGCCTGGTCGGTGGAATCCAATTCGTCCCCTCCAGCACTGGAGCCTACGAGATCGGGTGCGCCGAGCTGTGCGGCATGGGACACTACAGCATGCGGGGTTGGGTCGTTGTGCTGGCGCAGGCGGAGTTCGACGAATGGCTTACGAGCCAAACGGAGGCGCTGCCATGACCGGCCATTCGCGTGTCGAGCAAAGTGTCTGGACGCGGTACGTGTTCAGCACCGACCACAAGATGATCGGCAAGCAGTATCTCTTCACGGCGCTGTTCTCGGGCCTGTTCGCCGTCGCGTGGTCGATCCTGATCCGCATCCAGCTGGCGTGGCCGAACGCACCCATCCCGATTCTGGGGAAGCTTTTCCCCGGCCTCTATCAGGACGGCGTGCTCCTCCCCGAGCGCTACCTCAGCCTGGTCACGATGCACGGGACGGTGATGGTGTTCTTCGTGATCTCGCTTGCTCTGGTGACCGGCTACGGCAACTTCATCATCCCACTCCACATCGGCGCGCGGGACATGGCATACCCCGTCCTCAACATGCTGTCCTACTGGACGGTGGTGCCCGCGTGCGTGCTGATGCTGGCGTCGTTCTTCGTGCCGGACGGAGCGGCTGCGGGAGGGTGGACCGTCTATCCCCCGCTTTCCGCCGTGCCGGAGGCCTCGCCGGGATCGGGCCTGGGACAAACCGTCTGGCTGCTGGCCATGGCCCTGTTTATCGCGTCGTTCACGATGGGGAGCCTCAACTTCGTGACGACGATTCTGAACCTCCGGACCCGCGGGATGTCCATGCTGCGCATGCCGCTCACGGTCTGGACGCTCTTCATCTCGTCAATCCTCGGCATCCTCGCGTTCCCCCCGCTCACCGCGGCGGCGATCATGCTGCTGCTGGACCGCCATGGCGGGACGAGCTTCTTCCTGCCGTCGGGCCTGGTGTTCAGCGGACACGTGCTGGACCACCAGGGAGGGACGCCGCTGCTGTTCCAGCACCTGTTCTGGTTCCTCGGCCACCCGGAAGTCTACGTCCTGGTTCTCCCGGCCATCGGCATCGCGTTTGACGTTGTAGCCACGTTCGGACGGCGCCCCGTGTTCGGGTAC
>CAZVKD010000029.1:0-15748 GCA_964627675.1 uncultured Gemmatimonadaceae bacterium | reverse complement strand
GTTCACCACGACCTTGCCGTTGTTCACCACCAGCAGGATATCCTGGAGCGCTCGAATGTCGTCCAGCGGATTTCGATCCACCACGATGAGGTCCGCGTCGAGCCCCGGGGCGATGCGCCCCGCGTGGTCGTTCACGCCGAGCATCTCCGCAGCGAGGGATGTGGCGGCCCGGATGGCCTGGGCCGGCGGCATCCCCGCGCCGACCAATTCTTCCAGCTCGTGACTCATGCGGACGACGCTCTCGGGCCCGTAGCCGGTGTCGGTGGCCCCGACCACCTTCACGCCCGCCCGTATCGCTCGACCGGCGGTCTCGCGAATCCGCGGCAGCATGAAGCGGCCACGTATCTGGAGGCCGGCGTTGTCGTAGTCACCACCCGGTTGCGTGAGATCGGAGACGACGGCGATGGTCGGCGCAAAGAACGTTCCCCGCTCCACCATGAGTCGCAGCGTGGCGTCCGAGAGAAACGTGCCGTGCTCGATGCTGCGCACGCCGGCCGCCACGGCGGCTCGCGCCCCTTCGTCCCCGTGCGCGTGGGCCATGACCGGGACCCCAGCCGCGGCCGCTTCCTCCACGATCGCACGCAGCTCGGCCTCGGTGTACAGCGGCTTGCGCGGATCCGTCTGTGGCGTGCCGGCCCGCTCGGTCGCGTTCACCTTGATCACGTTCACGCCCCGCCTGAGCATGGCGCGCACGGCCCGGCGCAGGGCGTCCGGGCCCTTCAGCTCGCCGGCCCGCAAGTCTCCAAGGGCCGGTTCGTCCAGGAACAAACCCTCGGCGGGGTCCGGCCGGATGTGGTAACCCGCGGCAACGATCTCCGGTGCCTCCGCGTACCCTCGGGCGGCAAGTTCCCGAAGCCCGACGTCCGCAAAGAAACTCACGCCGGCGCTTCGTGCCGTGGTGACACCGGAGACCAGCGCCCGGCGAGCCTGGTCCAGGCTGGCAATATGCACGTGTCCGTCAACGAAACCGGGGAGCACGTACTTCCCCGCCAGGTCCAGCACGTGGGCTCCGGCCGGCACGGCGAGGCTGCCGGTGGCCACGCGCTCGATCTTGCCCTGGGAGATCACCACCGTGACGCCGCTCACGGGAGGCGCGGATGTTCCGTCAATCATCGTCGCGCCGCGGAGAACGAGGCCCGGCACTTGCCCCTGCGCCGCATTGAGCGTCGGGAGCCGGATGGCCACGAGCGCCAGCAACGCCATCCCCATCAATCTTCTCATGATCCCTCCGAGCGCGAACGACTCCGTGGCAGCGGCCGGATGTCGGCCGCAAAGGGCGAGCGACGGAACCGGATTCTTGACTGCGGGAGCCAGATGGTCAAGCCCGAGGCCTGGCGCATCTGTGGTTTCTCCGAGCCTGGTGGCTAGATTCCCGCCACTCATGCCACCTTCCCAGCGCAGCGCGGCCCGCCGGGTGGCGCAAGCCATGGTGATGTGCGGGGTGCTGCGGTGCGCCGCCGCCGCATCCGCCGCCGCACAGTTCTCTCCGTGGGGCACGTTCCCGCTTCAGTACGCTGACGCCCGGGTGCTGCCGGCCGGCGTGTTGCGGGCGTCGTTCCTCCCCTCCTACGCCAACTACGCACAGCGGTTCGCGGACGATGGCGCCGCGGAGCCGCTCGGCAGCGGGCTGACGACGGACTCCCTCGGGTCGAACCTGCTCACGGTGCTCGCAGCCGGCGAACGGGAGCTTCGCGCTGGGCTCGGCGATAGCTCCTATCGGATGACGCTCGGCCCGCTCGCGACCAGGCTCGACGCCGACGTGCGACGCATCCCGCTGGACCTGGCTCTGGGCCTCACCAGCCGCATCACGCTCACCGCACACGTGTCCCTCGTGAAGACCCGGATGCAGGCCTCCGTTACGCTCGACAGCTCGCAGGCCAACGTCGGGTGGAATCAGGTTGCGGCGCGAGCCAACAACCCCGCGGGCGCGGCGCAGATCGCCACGTTGCTGGCGCAGCTGGCCTCGGCGGTGCAAGCGTTATCCAACCAGATCGCGAACGGGGGTTTCGGGTGCCCGGGGAGCCCGAGCTGCGCCCAGGCCATGGCAACCCACCAGCGCGCGCTGGAGCTGTTGGGGTCCCTTCGGATCCTCACCACCGGCGCTGTTGGATCGCCCATGACCCCGGTGGTCCCGCTCAGCAGCGCTCCCGCTGGCATCGCGCTGCGCGGGGAAGTCACGGCGGTGCTCGCCGACCTCGAGTCCCTCGGTCTCGGGCCCTTCAGCGGCAGCCTGGTGCTCCCGGTCAAGACCCTCTCGGCCGCTGACTTCCAGGCGCTCCTCGCGGATTCCGCGTTCGGCTATCGCCTGCGGCCGATCGCCACCACCGACATATCCCGGCTGGGCGACACGGAACTCGGCCTGCGCGTGGGCCTGGTGCGGGGGCCGGTCGCACGCGTGGTGTTGAACGGCGGGGTGCGTCTTCCGACTGCGACCCGCGATTCACTCGACCACGCCGTGGACCTCGGCACCGGGGACAAACAGCTCGACATCGAGGCTGGCCTCGAGGTCGCAGTCGAGTCGGGAGCGCTGGGACTGGCCGCTCAGGCCGTCTTCACCCGCCAGCTGGCCGACAACCTCACCCTGCGATCTCCAGCGGCTGGAGCGCTTGTGCCCGTGACGGCATCAGGACCGTTCCGGCGGGACCTGGGAGACGTGCTGCAACTGGCCGCGTACCCTTCACTGCGACTCAGTCAAGCCATCAACCTGTTCGTTCTTGCCTACCACTACCGCAAGTCCGGCGATACGTACGACTTTCTGGGTTCGCCCACCGCTGACGTGCCGGCGCGGACGGTGACACCGGTCGCCAGCGCGCTCAACCTTGGCGGCGGCATTCACTATCGCGCCGAACGCACAGGATCGGGAGAAGCGAGGCTACCGGTGGAAGCCGGTCTGTCCTATCAGGCGGCGTATGGGGGGACCGGCGGGGCGCCAAAGTCCACGATGCTGAATCTGTATCTGCGGTTGTATTACCGGATCTACTGATCCGCGGCTGGCGAACGACTACACCGCCCATGGGACGCGAGCGCCCGGTGGGTACCCCGTCACCGGGCGGGGCGCCGCGCCGGGGACCGGCGTCGAGGAGCCCCTAGGCCAGCCGCAGCCCTGCTTTCCTCAACAGCTCGGACGCGTGCTTCCGCGCCGTGGGCGCGTCGGCATCGCCCAGCATGCGTGCCACCTCTTCCACCCGCTCCTCCCCCTCGATGGGTCGCGCATCCGCGGTCGCGACCCCGCGCCTGGGCTGCTTCGAGATCACCACGTGGTGCCGCGCGCGAGCGGCGATCTGCGGCAGGTGCGTGATCACCAGCACCTGCCGGGTCTCCCCCACGCGGGCCAGCGCCTCGCCCACTTGCGACGCCACCTCACCGCCCACGCCCTGATCCACTTCGTCGAATACCAGCGTCGGAACGGCATCGTGGTGCGCCAGGACCACCTTCAGCGCGAGCATCAGGCGCGACAGCTCGCCGCCGCTCGCCACCTGGGCCAGCGGCCGGGCATCCAGCCCCACATTGAGCTTCACGAGGAACTCCACCTCATCGGCGCCCGCCGGACCGACCGCGGCGGCGGGCGTCAGGCTCACGATGAACTTGCCCCCCGGCATCCCGAGCCGCGGAAGCAGCTCCTCCACCGCCCGCGCCAGGCGGGTCGCCGCCCGCCGTCGCTTGCCGGTGAGGCGCGCCCCCGCTTCGGCCAGCGCCTGATCGGCCTTCTGGCGTTGGGCCGCGATCCCCTTGAGCGCCTCGTCCCCGGTATCCAACAGCGCCAGCGCCTGCTCGGCTTCCTGGCCACGCCGCAGCACGTCGTCAATGGTCGGCCCGTACTTCTGCTTCAAGCGAAACAACGTGTCGCGCCGCCGTTCCACCATCTCGAGTCGCTCGGGATCCTGCTCCACGGCGCCTTCGTAGTTCCGTATCGCACGCGCGACTTCGTCCAGGTTCGCGGCGGCCTGGGCCAGCAAGTCGAGCCACGCGGCAACGGACGGGTCAATGCGCTCGAGCTGCTCCGCCACCCGCCGGGCCTGCCCCACCCGATCCACCGCCGACAGCTCGTCTCCGTCAACCAGCGATGCCACCTGAGCCACCAGCCGGTTCAACTCTTCCACGTTCGCCAGCCGCCGCGCTTCCAGGGCCAGTTCATCATCCTCGCCCGGCCGCGGGGCCGCGGCGCGAATTTCGGCGGCCACGTGCCGCAAATAGTCCGCCTGTTGTCGAGCCGCTGCGACCTGCGCGTCCAGCGCGCCTTCTTGATCCCTCAGACCGGCCGCGGTGCGGTGCGCGGCGCTCACCGCCTCCCGTTCGGCGTCAGCGTCGCCGAATGCATCGAGGATGTCGCGCTGCCGGGCGGCACGAAGCAGGGACTGCGCGTCGTGCTGGCCGTGGAGATCCACGACCATCGAGCTCAGTCCCGCGAGGACCCCGACCGTGGTAGGACTCCCATTGACCCAGACCCGGCTCCGGCCTTCGGCGGTGATCTCTCGCCGGACAATGAGGCGACCGTCGTCCAGCTCCACGCCCGCTTCGGCGGCGGCGGCGGACACGGCGGGCAGGACGGTCGGGACCGAACCGGCCGAACCCCCGGAAAGGTCGAACACCGCCTCCACCACGGCGCGCTGCGCCCCCGGCCGCACCAGGTCAGCCGAGCCGCGCTCGCCGAGCAGCAGACCCAGGGCGTCAACCAGGAGGGACTTCCCTGCCCCGGTCTCGCCCGTCAGCACGTTGAGACCGGGTTGGAACTGGAGGGTGACATCCGCGATCACCGCGAGATCGCGGACGCGGATTTCCGTCAGCACGCTAGGTTCGCTCGCGGTCGGTCAGGTCCCCCCATTGTAGCTTCCGCCGCATCCGAGCGAAGAATCCTTCTTTTCCGATCCGTATCAAACGAACGCAGCTCGCCGCCCGCTGCACTCGGACCCGGTCGTCCTGGCGCAGCGTGGTGCCGATCTGCCCGTCGCAGGACACGAAGGCCTCATCGGTGAACGGCGCCGCGAGCTCGAGGGTCACGGTGGCCGTCCCGGGCACGACGATGGGCCGCACGGCGAGCGTGTGGGGGCAAATGGCGGTGATCACCAAGGCGTCCACACCCGGGACCACGATCGGCCCGCCGGCGGAAAGCGAGTAGGCCGTGGAACCGGTGGGGGTGGCGACGATGATCCCGTCGGCGCTGTAGCGGCCGATTTCCTCGTCGCCCAGCAGGACGCGGAGGCCCAGCACTCGTGCCACGCCGGCCTTGTGCACCACGACGTCGTTGAGCGCCAGCGTGCGCTGGCGTGCCGCGCCGCCGGCACCGATGATCGTGGACTCCAGGACGCGCCGTTCTTCCAGCTCATAGGCGCGGCGAGCCACCGCTTCAAGCGCGGCATCCAGCGTCTCGGGCGTGGCCGTGGTGAGAAACCCGACGCGGCCCAGATTGACGCCCAAAATGGGGACCTCTCGCCCGGCGAGAATCCGGGCGCCGCGCAACAGTGTGCCATCGCCGCCGAGCGTCACCAGCACGTCGAGCGAGCCCACCCCATCCAGATGCGGCACGGGGGTGGCCCAGGTGTCCTTCAGTTCGGGCTCGCCGTACAGGGTGAATCCCAGCCGTGGCGCCGCGCTCGCCAATCGCGCCAGGAGCCCGGGCAGGTCGCGGTAGCGCGGGTTCCCGACGACGCCCACGTTCATGGCAGCGAGAGGCTCGCGGCAGCCGCCCAGGCCCGCACCCGCGCGGCGATGCCCTCGGCGGTGAGTCCGGCCTCCTCGAGCTGCTCTTCCCGCGCGGCGTGCTCCCAGGTACGGTCCGGCGCGCCGATTACGGTCACCCGCACGTCCGGCGCGAGCCGCTCCACGGTCGCCGCCACGAACGCCCCGAACCCGTTAACCGCCGTGCCGTCCTCCACCGTCACGATCAACCGGTGATCGGCCAGCAGCGCGTGCAGCATCGCCTCGTCCAGCGGCTTGATGAAACGGCAGTTGATCACGGTGAGGTCGAAACCGTCCCGGCCCAGCATCTCCGCGGCCTCCAGCGCCGGGGCACACATGACGCCCACGGCGAGCAGGGCGCACTCACGCCCCTGACGCAGGCTCTCCCACGTGCCGTAGGGCACCGCCGGAACGTCCCGGACGGCTGGCGGCGCGTCCGGTACCCTGTCCCTTGGGTATCGGATGCTGAACGGGCCGTTCTGGTGCGCGAGAGCGCAGCGCAACAGGCCGATCAGCTCGCGGGCGTCTCGCGGTTGGGTGATGGTGAGGTTGGGCACGGGCAACATATAGGCGATATCGTACAGCCCCATGTGCGTCTGCCCGTCGGCCCCCACCATTCCGGCGCGATCGAGACAGAAGACGACCGGCAGCCGCTGAATGGCGACGTCGTGAATCAGGCTGTCGTACGCCCGCTGGAGGAACGTGGAATAGATGGCGACGACCGGCCGAACGCCCGCCGCCGCGAGTCCGGCGGCGAAGGTGGTGTCGTGCGCCTCGGCGATCCCCACGACGAAGAATCGCTCCGGCCAGCGCTTCTGGAAGATCTGCGTGCCCGTGCCCGACGGCATGGCCGCGGTGATCGCCACCATCTCCGGATGCTCGGCGGCGAGTTCGGTGATGGCCTGGCCGAACACCTTGGTCCACGTGGGGCGGCCGTCTCCCGCGGGCCGCAGCACGCCGGTGACGGGGTCGTACGGGTTCCGCGCGTGGAACTTCTCGAGGTCCGGCTCTTTCAGCGGGAACCCGCGGCCTTTCTCCGTGATCACGTGCACCACGCGTGGCCCGCTGAGGGTCTTGACCAGATCGAAGGTGCGGAGCATCACCTCGATGTTGTGCCCGTCAATCGGCCCGAAATACCGGAAGCCCAGCTCTTCGAACAGCATCCCGGGCGACCACAGGTTCTTGATGCTCTCCTCCACCGTCTTGGCGAACTCGATCATGGCCGGGCCGCCCACGACGTGCGAGGCGCGCTCGATGAGGTGTTTGACGTGCTCCCGCACGCGGTTGGTGGTGGGGCTCGCGATGATGGAGCCCAGGTACTTGTTGATGGCCCCCACGTTGGGCGCGATGGACATGCCGTTGTCGTTCAAGATGAGGATGATGTCGCGGTCGGAGTGACCGGCGTTGTTCATCCCCTCGTAGGGCAACCCGCAGGTGAGGGCCCCGTCCCCCACGACGGCAACGACGTGGTATCGCTCGCCTTGGAGGTCGCGCGCCGTGGCCATGCCCAACGCCGCCGACACGGCGGTGCCGGCATGGCCGGCGCCGAACTGATCGTGCGGGCTCTCGTCCCGACGCAGGAAGCCGGAGAGTCCCCCGCGCTGGCGCAGGGTTGGCAGGAGCGGGTTGCGACCGGTGAGGATCTTCCAGGGGTAGCCCTGATGCCCCACGTCCCACACGATCCGGTCGGTGGGGGAATCGAAGGCGTGGAGCAATGCCACGGTCAGTTCCACGACACCGAGACCGGCGCCGATGTGGCCGCCGGTGTTCGACACGACCTCGATCAGCCGTTGCCGCACCTCGTCCGCCAGCCCCGGCAACTGGGCGCGCGACAGGCGCCGGACATCGGCCGGCCCGTGAATGGCGTCGAGCAGGGTCATGGTGCCGTCAGGATCGCCGGTTGACGATGAGCTGCGCGAGATCGTTGAGCAGGCATGAATCTATCCCTGCCGCCCGCAAGTGGGCTACGCCCCGCTCGACGCAGCGCGCCGCCGCCCCCTGGGCGGTGGCGCGATCCACGAGCGTGGCGAAGGTCGGCTTGCGCCGCCGGGCGTCTTTGCCGGCGGTTTTGCCCAACTCGACCGACGTTGCGTTCTGATCCAGCAAATCGTCGGCGATCTGAAACGCGAGCCCGATTTCCTCGCCGTAGCCGCGGGCGGCCGCCACTCGGGCCGGGTCGGCGCCGGCGGCGATCGCCCCCATGACGACACTGGCTGCGATCAGCGCCCCCGTCTTCCGCCGGTGAATCCGGATCAAAGTGTCTTCGGTCAACTCCCGACCTTCCGCGGCCAGATCCAGCATCTGGCCGCCCACCATCCCGCGCACGCCGGCGGCGCGAAACAACTCCACCCCGAGGGCACCGAGGACCGGCGGCCCCAGGCCCAGGGCGGCGACCCCGCTCACCAGCACGCGCGCCGACAGTGGAATCATCCGATAACCGGCCTCGGTGGCCGTGCGCGTATCGAATTGCCGATGCACCGTGGGGCGACCGCGCCGCAGGTCGTCGTCGTCCATGCAGGGGAGATCGTCGTGCACCAGGGAGTAGCTGTGCACCACCTCGACGGCCGCGGCGACCTCCGCAACCGCCCCGGTGCCGCCCAGTGCCCGGTACGCCGCCATCAACAACGCGGGCCGCAGGCGCTTTCCGGGAGACTCCAGCGCGTACGCCATGGCCGACCCCAGCGGCGCGCCAAACTCCAGCTCGGCGCGCCGGGCCCACGCCGAGAGGACCCGATCCACCTGGCGGCGGGTCTCCGCCAGAAACTCCCCCAGCTCAGCGATCGAGGGGCTCGGACCGGAGCGTTCCGTCGGAAGCCTCCAGGACTCGGCGGACCGTGAGTTCGGATTGCTCGAGCAGCGCTCGGGCGGCCCGCAACCGGGCCACGCCCTCCTGAAACAACTCCAGCGCCCCGTCCAGATCGAGATCATCCCGCTCCAGCGAGCGCACGATGGCCTCGAGACGCTCGAGTTCCTGCCCGAAGGACGTCCGGGTCACGCGGGCGGCCCCTCCACGCGGGCGCGGATGTCCCCATCCGCCACCGTGAGCCTGAACCCGAGGCGAGGCGGGACCTGTGCGGTGCGTTTGAGCACCCGGTCCGCGTCGTCTCGCGCCACCGCGTATCCCCGTTCCAGGACGCGGAGGGGACTGAGCGCGTCGAGCGCGGCCGCCAATTCGCGCAGGCGCGCGGCGCGCCGCCCGGTATGGTCGCGCATGGCGCTCTCCAGGCGATCGGCGGTGCGCGCCAGCCGCTCCCGGCCGAGCGCCGTCCGTCGCTCGAGCCCTTGCGCCAGCCGCCGGGCCAGCGCGCTCACCAGCGGCAACACGGCGGCCCGGTCCGGAGTGACGGCTGCGGCTGCCGCCGAGGGCGTGGGGGCGCGGGCGTCGGCCACCAGATCGGTGAGCGTGATGTCGGTCTCGTGCCCCACCGCCGAGATCACCGGCATGGAGAGTGTCGCCACGGCGCGGGCCACGCGTTCGCTGTTGAACACCCAGAGATCCTCGCGGGCACCCCCGCCCCGCCCCACAATCGCCACGTCCGCCGATAGCCGATTGGTCATGCCGAGGGCCGCCAGCAGCTCGGTCTCGGCGCCCTCACCCTGCACCCGCGCGGGAACGAGCAACACCTCGGCCAGCGGCCAGCGCTGGGCCAGCACCGACACGATATCGTGCAGGGCCGCCCCGTCGGCGCTCGTGATCAGGGCGATGCGCTCCGGCCATTGTGGAATGGGACGCTTGCGGGCGGGATCGAGCAGGCCGTCTTTCTCCAGCGCCCGGCGCGCCCGCTCGAGCCTGAGCTGCCACAGGCCGCTCGCGTCCGTGGGGAGCAGCTGCCGCACCGTGAGCCGGAACTCCCCGCGTTCCTCCCAGACCGTAGGCTGCGCCTCGACGTACACCTGCGCGCCCTCATCCGGCCTCGTGGCCCCCTGGTTGTCGGATCGCCACATCACGCAGCGGATCTGCGCCTGCGCGTCCCTCAGCGTGAAATACCAATGCCCGCTTTGATAGGCCTTGAAGCCGGAGATCTCGCCGCGCACCCACAATCGCTCGAACCCGCCTTCGATGATCGAGCGCGCCCGGCGCGTCACGTCGGAGACGCTCCAGGCGCCATCCATCGGGGCCCCGTGGCCCCAGCCCGTGGCGGCGCCCCGACCGGCCGGCGTCACTGTTTGGCGGCCTGCACCGTGTTGTAGAGCAGCATCGTGATGGTCATGGGCCCCACGCCGCCCGGCACCGGCGTGATCGCCGCGGCGACTTCCTTCACCCCATCGAACGCCACGTCTCCCACCAGCCGGTACCCCTTCGGCGTCATGGGGTCGTCCACCCGATTCACTCCCACGTCAATCACCACGGCCCCGGGACGTACCATGTCGCGGGTGACGAACTCGGCCTTTCCCATCGCCACGATGAGAATGTCGGCCAGCCGCGTCACCGCCGGAAGATCCCGCGTGCGCGAGTGGCACACCGTGACGGTGGCGTTGCCGCCGGGCCCGTCCTGCAACAACAGGGAGGCCATGGGACGCCCCACGATGTTCGAGCGCCCCACGATCACGGCATGGGCCCCCTTCGTTCCGACCCCGGAGCGGACTAGGAGTTGCTGCACTCCGTACGGCGTCGCCGGCCGAAAGCCCGTGGGATCGCCAATGCATACCTTCCCCACGTTCTCCGGATGGAAGCCGTCCACGTCCTTGTCCGGACGGATGCGGTGCAGCACCCGGTTGCTGTTGATGTGCTGGGGCAGCGGCAGTTGCACCAGAATGCCGTGCACCGCCGGGTCCGCGTTGAGCCGGTCAATCAAGGCCAGCAGTTCGGCTTCCGGCGTTTCGGCGGGAAGCCGGATCGTGTCGCTCTTCATGCCGGCGTCCACGCAGGCCTTGCCCTTCATGCGAACGTACACCTGGCTCGCCGGGTTCTCACCCACCAGCACGACCGTGAGCCCCGGCACGATGCCTCGCCGCGCCAGGGCCTCGATCTCCACCGCCAACTCGGCGCGCATGGCGCGCGCCACTTCGTTTCCATCGAGGATTCTAGCGGGCAACGTTCACGGCCCTCTTTTCCCGAACCACCACCACGCGGATCTGCCCGGGGTACTGCAGCTCGTTCTCGATCTTGCGCGCCACCTGCTCGGCCAGCTCCTCGGCCTGTCGGTCGTCCACCACCTCCGGAAGCACCGCGATGCGGATCTCCCGCCCCGCCTGAATGGCAAACGCCTTCTCCACCCCCCGGAACCCCGTGGCGATTTCCTCCAGGCGCGTCAGGCGCTTCACGTAGCTCTCGAACGCCTCTCGCCGCGCGCCCGGCCGCGAGCCGCTGACGGCGTCCGCGGCTTGCACGATGACCGAAATGGGCGACTCGTGCGGCACGTCATCGTGATGGGCGGCGATGCAATTGATGACCACGGGATGCTCGCCATACTTCCGCGCCGCTTCCACGCCGAGCTGCACGTGGGTCCCGTCGTGTTCATGGGTCATCACCTTCCCGATGTCGTGCAGCAATCCCCCGCGCCGCGCCAGATGCACGTCCAGCTTCAACTCGGCCGCCATGATCCCCGCAAGCCAGGCGACCTCTCGGGAGTGGTGGTACATGTTCTGGCCGTACGACGTGCGGTATTTCATGCACCCCACCAGGCGCACCAGCTCTTGATGCATCCCATGAATGCCCAGATCGAACACCGCTTGCTCGCCGGCTTCCCTGATGTCCTGCTCCACCTCCCGCCCCACCTTGGCCACCACCTCCTCGATCCGCCCAGGGTGAATGCGGCCATCCTGGATCAGCTGGCTCAAGGCCAGTCGGGCGATCTCCCGTCGCACCGGATCAAAACAGGAGACGACGACCGTGTCCGGCGTGTCGTCAATGATGACGTCCACCCCGGTGGCCGTTTCGAACGCGCGGATGTTTCGTCCCTCGCGGCCGATGATGCGGCCCTTCATTTCGTCATTGGGGAGCGCCACCGCGGCAACGGTGGATTCCGCCGTGGTCTCCGAGGCGAGCCGCTGGATGGCGAGCGCCACGATGTGCTTCGCCTCCCGTTCGGCCGAACGCTTGGCCTCCTCCTTGATATCGCGCACCGCGGCGGCCGCCGCGCTCCTGGCCTCGTCGGTGATCTGCCGGACCAGCTCCGCTTTGGCGTCCGCCGCCGACAGACCGCCGATCTGCTCCAGCTTCTGGCGCTGCTCGGCAAGCACCCGGGCCAGCTCGTCCTCGCCTTGCTTGACGTGGCGCTCGCGCTCGGCCAGCGACTGGTCCTGCCGCTTGAGGGCGCGTTCCCGATCCTCCAGGCCCCCGGCTCGACGCTCCAGCGCCTCCTCGCGCTCCTCCAGCCGGCGCTCCACCCGATCCAGCTCGTCGCGTCGCCGCTGGATCTCCCGCTCCGCCTCCTCGCGCAGTCGCAGCGCCTCGGCCTTGGCGGACAGGGCAGCCTCCGCTCGGGCGGCATCGGCGTCCTGCCGAGCCCGGGCCAGAAGCTGGCTCGCGGTCCGCTCTCCCGCCTCGGCCAGCCGGCGCTCGCTCCGCCGCCCGAGGAAATAAAAAACCGCCCCGGCGATTCCCGCTGCGCCGGCGACGGCCGCAATGACAGCCCACAGTGGCATATATCTATCTCCAACGACGGCGCCGCTTGGCATTCCGCTCGCCGCGGCACGGCCGTTTCACTCGTCGTTCACCCCGCCGACGCCGTCTGAGCGGCGTCTCCAGCGAATCTACGCCTCATCCTCGACGGCGGCAATCGAGCCGGAACCGCGCGAGGCGCGTTTGGCCGGCGGCAGCAGCCGCGCCATTTCGGCCGCCAGCCCACGCAAGCGCTCAGCCATGTCCTTCTCCGACGCCCGCGCCTGGAACAGCTCGTCCGTGATCGCCAGCGCAGCCAAAATCGCCGCCTTATGCGACTCGACGATGGTGCCGGCGGTCTGCACCTCCCGCATCGTCCGATCCACGTGCTCGGCCACCGATTGGGTGTAGTCCGCGGGACGATCGGAGCGAAGCGTGTATTCCTCTCCGCCGATGCGGACCTTGACCACCGTACGACCGGCCGTCATCGCACTTGCTCCTCCACGGCCACTTGCTCCTCGAGGAACTGAAGCCGCTTGAGCAGCTCCTCGAGCCGGGCGCGGGCCGCGCCGAGCCGGGCCAGAAGCTCGCGGTTTTCCGCCTCCAAGGCAGCCAATCGCTCCTTGGCCGCCACCATGTCCCGATCACCCCCGAGCGCCGCTTCCGCCCGCTGCGCTCGCCGGCGCCAGGCGGACAGTTCCCCCGTCACCTGCCGGAGAACAGCCTCCAGCTCTCCCAGCGCTTCAAACTCAGGCCTCTCGCCGCTCGACACCGAACCGCTCCCGGAGCGTTGCCAGTACGCGCGCGATCACACCGTCCACTTCGTCATCCGTCAGCGTCCGATCTGCCGCTCGAAACACCAGTCGCCAGGCGACGCTCCGCCCCCTGAGCGTGGCAGCTCGATACTCGTCAAAGACCCGGAGCCCTTCCAGCAGGGGCCCCCCGGCCTCTCGCACGCACGCCTCAACCTGTTGCGCGGTGAGGCCGTTGGGCAAGACCAGCGCCACGTCCCGCTCAACCGCCGGGGTGGTGGGGAGTGCCGAGTATCGCACGGCATCTCGAGGACGGACTTCAACTTCCAATTCCCACCCGAAGGCCGGGGCCGCCCAGGCGGGCCGCTCGGTGGCCAGCGCTCCCGCCCTCCCACGCCTGGCCCCGCTCGCGTCCACCAGGGTCCAGCCGTCCGCGTCGGGCCGAATGGTCCCCGCCGGTCCGCACAAGCCGCAAAGCTCCTCGAACATCGCCTTCACGTCCCAGAGATCCCACTCCACCGCGCGGCCGCCCGTGGACCAGTGCGCGGGCCCCCGCGCGCCCGATACCACCGCCGCTACCGAAAGCTGCTCAACCGGCTGGCCGCCACCGGGGCCCCGGCGGAAAACCGCGCCGATCTCGAACAGACGGATGTCACGTTCCCTCACCGCCCAGTTGTGCGCCAGGCCGCGCTCCAGCCCGGCCAGCAGGCGGGACCGCAACGCCGCTTGTTCGCCCGACAGTGGATTGGCCAGCCGAAGCACGACCTCGGGGTCATCCGCGACCGGCACCAGCGACATGGTCCGGGCCTCGTTGAGGCCCCACGCCGTGAGTCGGCGCCGGATCCGCGCCTTGAGCGCCTCGACCGGATCGGCGGGCACCGTTCCCGGACGATAGGGACGCGACTCGACCGGGAAACTGTCATAGCCCCTGAGCCGCGCGACCTCCTCGATGAGGTCCACCTCGCTCGTGACGTCGGGCCGCCAACCAGGTACCTGCACGTGGAAGCGATCGTCCTTTGGCGCCGGCACGAATCCCACGCTCGTGAGGTGTCGCTCGATCTCATCGCGCGATACCGGCACCCCGAGCACGTGGGCCACGCGCTCGGGCCGCAGCAGGACCACGCGAGGTCGCTCGGGCCGGGGCCAAACGTCCACCGGCGGCTCCGGCTCCTCGCCGCCCGCCACGGTTCGAATGAGCTGCACCGCGCGGCGGAGCGCGTCCGCCATGCCGTGCAGGTCCATGCCGCGCTCGAACCGATACGACGCTTCGGTGGACATCTGCAGCGCCGCGCGCGTGGCGCGAATGCGCTTGGGGTCGAAGTGCGCGCACTCGAGCAGCAGGTCCGTGGTATCCGGCCCGACCTCCGAATCCGCCCCGCCCATCACGCCCGCAACGGCCTGCGCGCCCTCGGCGTCGCAGATGGCCGTCATCTCGGGCGTTAGGGTCCGGGTCACGCCGTCGAGGGTCCTGATCCGCTCGCCCGGCCGTGCCCGCCGAATGATGACGGCAGCGCCCCGGAGTCTCCGGAGGTCGAACGCGTGGAGCGGCTGGTTCAGCTCGAAGAGGACGTAGTTGGTGGCGTCCACCACGTTGTTGATGGGACGGGCTCCCACGGATCGCAGGCGCGCCTCGAGCCAGGGCGGCGAAGACCGCACCCTCACGCCCCGGATGCAAGCCGCCATATAGCGCGGGCAGCCGGCGACATCCTCGATGGTCACCGTTACGCCGCCAACGGCTCCGCTTCGCTCCACCCGCTTGGGCGGCTCACCGCCGGGCGCGGCGCCGGGGAACGGCTCCAGCCGCACCGTGGCGCCGCTGGCCGCGGCCAGCTCCCGCGCCACCCCGCGGTGACACAACAGGTCCGGCCGGTTGGCCGTGACGTCGAGCGTGAGCCGCGTGTCCGCCAGAGGCATGACCTCGAGGAACGGCGTCCCCGGCGGGGCGTCCGTCTCCAGTTCCAGAATCCCTTCATGGTCCGTCCCGAGCCCGAGCTCCCGGGCGGAACACAGCATGCCGTTAGACGTGAGCCCGCGGATCTTCCGTGCCGAGAGCGTGAGCCCGCCGGGGAGGGTGGCTCCCACCGGCGCGTAGGCGTAGCGGCGTCCCGGCCGGACGTTGGTGGCGCCGCACACCACGTCGTGCACGGCGCGCCCGTCGTTCACCCGACACAGCGTCAGGCGATCGGCGTTGGGGTGCCGGTGGACCTCCTCGACCAGCGCCACCAGCACGTCACGCAGATCCTGATGCAACGGCTCCGCCGACTCCACGGCCGCGCACCGCGTGGTGAGCTGCGTTGCCACGTCCGCCGCGTCGAGCGGCTGGCCCAGCATGGCCGAGAGCCAGTTCAGCGAGACGTTCACCGCGCCCACCGACCCGTTGAGCCCGTGGTCCCTGACGTCATTCGACGAATTGATTCAAGAACCGCATGTCCGGCTCCACCAGCAGCCGGATGTCCGGCAGCCCGTGGCGCAGCATGGCCACGCGCTCCGGCCCCATGCCGAAGGCGTAGCCGGTATAGCGCTCGGCGTCGAGGCCGCATCGCTCGAAGACCGCCGGGTGCACCATCCCAGCCCCCATGATCTCCAGATAGCCCGTCCGCTTGCAGGTGGCACAGCCAGCGCCTCGACACACCTGGCATTGCACGTCCACCTCCGCGCCCGGTTCCACGAAGGGGAAGAAGGACGGCCGGAATCGGACGGTCGTCCCGGGCGCGCAGGACACGCGCACCGAGATCGCGTGCCACGCGCGGGGCGCCTACCACCACTTCCCGATGGC
>CAZVKD010000028.1:0-15760 GCA_964627675.1 uncultured Gemmatimonadaceae bacterium | reverse complement strand
GGCCCGCGCCGGAGAGCGCTTCGCCCGCGCTCCAGTGGCTGGAGCTGCACCAGCGCACGTTCGGGTTGTTCATCGGGGGGCGGTGGGTCGAGCCGCAGTCGCAAGACCGGTTCGAGACGGTCAACCCGGCCAACGGGCGGCCCTTGGCACGCGTCGCCCAGGCAGGCGCCGCCGACGTGGACCAAGCCGTCCACGCGGCGCGCGGGGCGCTCGACGGCTGGCGCAAACTCGGCGGCCACGGCCGCGCCCGCTACCTCTACGCCCTGGCCCGGCACGTCCAGAAGCACTCGCGCTTGTTCGCCGTGGTCGAGTCGCTGGACAATGGCAAGCCGATCCGGGAGTCGCGAGACATTGATATCCCGCTGGTGGCGCGGCATTTCTACCATCACGCGGGGTGGGCGGAGTTGATCAGCCGGGAGTTCGCGGACTACGAGCCCGTGGGTGTGTGCGGGCAGATCATCCCGTGGAACTTCCCGCTCCTCATGCTGGCCTGGAAGATCGCGCCGGCGCTGGCCGCGGGGAACACGGTGGTCCTCAAGCCCGCGGAGTTCACCCCGCTCACCGCGCTCTTGTTCGCGGAGATCTGCGAGGAGATCGCGCTTCCTGCGGGCGTGGTGAACATCGTGACCGGGGACGGACGGACCGGCGAGCTGCTGGTGAAGCATCCGGACGTGGACAAGATCGCTTTCACGGGCTCGACGGACGTGGGGCGCTTGATCCGGGTCGCCACCGCGGGCAGCGGCAAACGTCTCTCGCTCGAACTGGGCGGCAAGTCGCCGTTTCTGGTGTACGAGGACGCCGACCTCGACAGCGTGGTCGAGGGGGTGGTGGACGCCATCTGGTTCAATCAAGGGCAGGTGTGCTGCGCGGGATCGCGCATCCTGGCCCATGAAGGCATTGCGGATCAGCTGGTGGCCAAGCTGCGGGCCCGCATGGAGTCGCTGCGCGTGGGCGACCCCCTGGACAAGGCCGTGGACATCGGCGCGATCATCGCGCCGGTGCAGCTCGACAAGATCCAGCGCCTGGTGCGCCAGGGCGAGCAAGAGGGCGCCACGCTGTGGCAGCCCTCCTGGAGCGTGCCCAAGGACGGGTACTTTTTTCCCCCCACGTTGTGCACCAACGTCTCCCCGTCCGCCACCATCGCGCAGGTGGAGATCTTCGGCCCCGTCGTGGTCTTGATGACGTTCCGGACGCCGGCCGAGTCGGTCGAGCTGGCGAACAATACGCGCTACGGCCTGGCGGCGAGCCTGTGGACGGAGAACATCAACCTCGCCCTGGACATCGCGCCGAAGCTGAAAGCGGGCACCGTGTGGATCAATTGCACCAACGTGTTCGACGCCGCTTCCGGCTTCGGCGGCTATCGCGAGAGCGGCTTCGGTCGTGAAGGCGGGCGGGAGGGCATGTGGGAGTACCTGAAGCCGCGATGGGAAGCCACGGCGCGCGTGGCACGGACAGCCGGACCCGCGGAACGGCACGCGGCGAAGAAGCGCGGCACCCGCCGAGCCAGCCGGGGGACCGGCGCGCCGCCGATTGACCGCACGCCCAAGTTGTTCATCGGTGGCAAGCAGGCGCGACCCGACGGTGGGTACAGCCTGACGATCCGCGACGCCGCGGGCGAGGCGATCGCGGAGGTGGCGAAGGGGAACCGCAAGGACGTGAGGAACGCGGTGGAGGCGGCGCGCCAGGCGGAGAGCTGGGCGCAGGCGACCGCGCACGCCCGGGCGCAGGTGCTCTACTACATCGCCGAGAATCTGGCCGCGCGTGCAGCCGAGTTCACCGATCGCATTGGCCGGATGACGGGCACGAGCGCCAAGCGGAGCGCTCTCGAGGTCGAGGCATCCATCCGCCGGCTGTTCGGTTACGCGGCGTGGGCCGATAAGTGGGACGGCCGGGTACATCACACGCCGTTGCGCAACGTGACCCTGGCCATGCCGGAGCCGATCGGCGTGATCGGGATCGCCTGCCCGGACGAGCCGCCGCTCCTCGGTTTCGTTTCGCTGGTCGCACCCCCGCTTGCCATGGGGAACACCGTGGTGGCGCTCCCTTCGGAACGGTGGCCGCTGGCCGCGACGGACCTGTATCAGGTCTTCGAGACGTCGGATGTTCCCCCCGGCGTGATCAACATCGTCACGGGCGAGCGGAACGAATTGGCGCCCGTGCTGGCCGCCCACGACGATGTGGACGCCATGTGGTACTTCGCCCACGCCGAGGGTAGCGGCGAAGTGGAACGCCTGTCGGCCGGAAACCTCAAGCGGACGTGGGTGAACCACGGGCTGGCGCGCGATTGGTACGACGCCCGTCAGGGTGAGGGCGAAGAGTTCCTGCGCGAAGCCACGCAGGTGAAGAACATCTGGGTGCCGTATGGAGAGTGAGGGGTGAGGAGCACCGATGAGGGTGCGGACACCGCGCTGGTCGAGCGAGGCGGATGGCTGGTCCGAATTCGCCCGGAGGGCGTGGTATGAATCCGGAGTCCGTCTTGTCGCGGCGTGAATTCGCGCGCGTGGCGGTGACGCTCGCGTTGGGCCCCGCGGTGTGGCGGTCCGGCCGCCGGGCGGAGTCCCGATCGCCGGCGAGCGCCGGACTGGCCGCGGCTCCCGCCGCCTGGGATCGGTACGCCCACGCCGTCGTCATTGACTGTCTCGCGAGCCCGGGGCCGTTCAACACCCCCGACGCCACCGCCTCGCCTCTCAGCGAGGAGATGATCGCCAACGCCAGGTCGTCCGGGATCACGGCCGTGAATCTGACGGTGAGCGGCAACACGTTCGCCGACACGTTCGAACGGATGGGGTACTGGGAGCGCGAGCTGGCGGCTCATCCGGACGTCCTGATGAAGGCGCAGTCGGTGGGCGACATCCGGCGTGCCAAGGAGAGCGGGCGCCTGGGCCTGATCTACGGCTTTCAGAACGCCACCATGCTGGAGGGCGACGCCGCCACCCTCGAGGTGTTCTACAACTTCGGCGTTCGCATCGTCCAGCTCACCTACAACGAGCGGAATCTGCTGGGCGACGGATGTCTCGAGCCCGCCAACGCCGGCTTGTCACGCCACGGCCGCGATGTCGTGGCCCGGATGAACCAGCTGGGGATGCTGGTGGATCTCGCGCACTGCGGCGTGCAAACCACGGCGGACGGCATCGCGGCATCGGCCACGCCGGTGGCCATCACCCATTCCGGCTGCCGCGCCGTGTTCGATCATCCCCGGAGCAAGCCGGACGACGTCCTCCGCGCGCTGGCGAACAGGGGCGGCGTGATCGGCATCTACATGATGCCGTTCCTCACGGCCCGCGGGCAGCCGACCTCCGAGGACCTGCTGCGGCACGTCGAGCACGCGGTCAACGTGTGCGGGGAGGACCACGTCGGGATCGGAAGCGATCTCTCCATCACGCCCCATCGCGTGACCCCCGAGTACGCCGAGCGACACCGGCGGTTCGTGGAAGAGCGCAAGCGGCGAGGGATCGCGGCGCCGCGGGAAGAAGATTACATGTTCGTGACCGACCTGAACTCGCCGCGGCGCATGGAGATGATCGCCGATAAGCTGCTGGCCCGCGGCCACTCCGAGACCCGGGTGGAGAAGATCGTCGGCGGGAACTGGCTGCGGCTGTTCGGGGAGGTCTGGAAGGCCTAGCCGGGTCAGCTTCGGGCGCGCGCCGCCGCGACGCGCACTCCCCCCGTCTCGCCGACGAGGGTCCACGAGAACACGATCTCCTCACCCGCCCGCGCCATGCGTGGAAACCCGCTCGCGCGGGCGTCGCTGGTTTCGGCCACCAGCCACGAGGCGTCCACTTGCCCGTCCCGCCGCACCCGGCGCGCTCGCACCTCGGCGCGCGCCGTAGTTTCGACCCACAAGACCAGCGCGGAGCCGTCCGACAGCAGTTCGATGTCCACGCGACCGAGCGGCTGGCCATCATCCACCCGCACCGGCGCGCTCCACGTGGCGCCGCCGTCGGTCGAGAACGCGGCGAAGACCCGGGGTTGCTGCTCCGGGGCGGTAAACCACGCAATGGCGACCGTGTCTCCCGCGCTCGAGAGGGACGGCCCGTTGACCGGGCAGCCAGGGTAGTGCCAGTTGTCATCCGCCACGTGCCGTGGCTCGGTCCACTGTCCGTTCACCAGTCGCGTGATCGCAATGTTGCGGATTTCAGCCTCGCTCCGGTCACGATAGGCCGCCACCAATCCACGCCGGGTGCTCGCCAGCGCGGTCTGGCAGCACTCGCACGTCCGATCATCCAACAGCACTTCGTCTCCCAACGATCCGCCCGCGCCGATCGTGGTGAATCGGACCGTCATCGCTCCCCGCGGCATCTCATGATCCGACCCGCCGCCCGCCGCCCCCGGGGCCGCCGCTCCCTGGCCCACCATGGCCCGCCCGTCCAGCCAGATCAGCCCCACGCCGTCCCCCCACGGCACCATGGACACGAACCCGTGCTCCGTGGGCGAAAGGTCGCGGTGTGGCGTCACCGGCTTGCTCCACGTGGCGCCCTTGTCGGTCGAGATCGCCACCTGCACGTGGTAGGCGTACTTGCTGCCCGCCGTCTTCTGCAGCCAATGCACGGCCCACGAGCCGTCTGGCAGCTCGAGAACGGACGGAAAATCCGCCCAGTTCGCGAAGAAGGCGTCGCTTTCGGCGACGGTGCGCGGTTCCCCCCAGTGGCCGCCGGATCGGACGGCCACCTTGAGGGCATGCCGCCCGTCCCCGGTCTTTTCCAACCAACTCATCACCACCCGACCGTCCGGCGCC
This sequence comes from uncultured Gemmatimonadaceae bacterium, assembly GCA_964627675.1. Taxonomy (GTDB): domain Bacteria; phylum Gemmatimonadota; class Gemmatimonadetes; order Gemmatimonadales; family GWC2-71-9; genus JACQHC01. Next base: position 11,025 of record CAZVKD010000028.1, on the reverse strand, counting down.
GCGTACAGGTTCGGCTCGCCGCTCCCAGCCGGAGCGGTGAACTCGACCTGGCCGAGGGAGAAGGCGGGTGTGCCCGCGTCCGGCATGGCGCATCCGGTGACGAGCATCAGGCTGTATGGCAGTTGCACGCGCAGGAAGAACAGGCGACTCGTCGAGCCCATGGGTAACTCCGGAACGAATTTGACCGGGCGGCGAAAGATACGCGACCAGACGTCGCGGTCCCAGGCGGCTTGCCTCAGTCGGGCGCCTCCGTAAGTTCGGGGCCACTGGCGGCGCCGAGAGAGGGACGATGCCGGTGTCCGCCGGTCGAACTGATTCCCTGCCCTTGCAGCGGAGCCCTGATACATGGACTGGTTGACCAACCCCGAGACCTGGGCGGCCCTCATCACGCTCACGGCGCTCGAGATCGTCCTCGGCATTGACAACGTCATCTTCATCTCCATTCTGGCGGGCAAGCTGCCCCGGCACCGGCAGCGGCTGGCGCGCCGCGCGGGCCTGATGGGGGCGATGATCACTCGAATCCTGCTGCTGCTCTCTCTGGCCTGGATCATCCGCCTCACCGCACCGCTGTTCACCGTGATCGGCCAGGAGATCTCGGGACGCGACCTCATCCTCATCGGCGGCGGCCTGTTCTTGCTGGCCAAGGCCACCTACGAGATCCACGACAAGCTCGAGGGCGCCGAGGGACACGCGAGCGCCAAGGTGAAGGCCTCGTTCGCGGCCGTGGTCCTCCAGATCATGCTGCTCGACGTGGTGTTCTCGCTCGATTCGGTGATCACGGCGGTGGGGATGGCACGGCAAATCGGGGTCATGGTGGCAGCGGTGATCGCCGCCGTGGCCGTGATGATGCTCGCGGCGGAGCCGATCAGCGCGTTCGTGGATCGGCATCCGACCGTCAGAATGCTGGCCCTGTCGTTCCTCCTGCTGATTGGCGTCTCCTTGTTGGCTGAAGGGTTCGACCAGCACGTCTCCAAGGGCTACATCTACTTCGCGATGGGCTTCTCCGTATTCGTGGAGATGCTGAACCTGCGCCTGCGGGCCAAGGCGCCGCCGGTGCGTTTGCAACAACGGTACGCACCCGAATAGCTGACTCCGTTCCGGGCCCGGGGATGGCCCCCGCATGGCCCCCGCCGCTTCATGCTGCCCTCACGCCGGCTTCGTCGCCTTGCCGGGGCGACGCCACTATCTTTCGACCGCAACCCTCCTGGACCCTGGGCCGAGGGTGTGGCAAGCATGTCTACCGCGACGAAAACCGACAACCGCACCGAGACGAGCGAGCGCGCCGTGGGCAAGTCCACACTGACGATCACCGACAATCGCACGGGGAAGACCTACGAGGTCGCCGTCGAGAACGGCACCATCCGGGCCATGGACCTCCGGCAGATCAAGACCGGCCCGGAGGACTTCGGGTTGATGACCTATGACCCGGCGTTCATGAATACGGCCGCCTGCCGGAGCGCCATCACCTACATAGACGGCGACAAAGGGATCCTTCGGTATCGGGGATACCCGATCGAGCAGTTGGCCGAGAAGAGCAACTTCCTCGAGACCGCCTATCTGTTGCTCCACGGGGAGCTCCCGTCGCGGCAACAGCTCGAGTCGTGGACCTACAACATCACGCACCACCGCTTCCTGCACGAGAACGTCAAGAAGTTCATGGACGGCTTCCGGTACGACGCGCACCCCATGGGGGTGTTCATCAGTACCATCGCCGCCCTGTCCACCTTTTACACCGAGGCGGGGCAGATCAAGAACGCCGCCATCCGGCAGCGCCAGATCTTCCGTCTGATCGCGAAATCACCCACGGTGGCGGCGTTCGCCTATCGCCACTCGATCGGGATGCCCTACGCCTACCCGGACGACGAGCTGTCGTACTGCGGGAACTTCCTGAACATGCTGTTCAAGGCCACCGAGTCGAAGTACCGGCCCAACCCGACGCTGGAGCGGGCCCTGGACGTCCTGTTCATTCTGCACGCCGATCACGAGCAGAACTGTTCCGCCAACGCGATGCGGGCCGTCGGATCGAGCGAGGTGGACCCCTACAGCGCCATGGCCGCGGCCGCCGCCGCGCTGTACGGCCCGTTGCACGGTGGGGCGAACGAGCAGGTCCTGCGCATGCTGCGCGAGATCGGGGACAAGAAGCGCATTCCGGAATACATCAAGCGGGTGAAGGCCAAGGAAGTCCTGCTGATGGGCTTCGGCCACCGGGTGTACAAGAACTACGACCCGCGCGCCAAGATCATCAAGCAGATCGCCGAGCAGGTGTTCGCGGTCACCGGCAAGAACCCGCTCATTGACATCGCGCTGGAGCTGGAGCGTATCGCCCTCGAAGACGACTACTTCATCTCCCACCGGCTCTACCCCAACGTGGACTTCTACTCCGGGATCATCTACGAGGCGATGGGATTCCCGGTGACGATGTTCCCCGTGCTGTTCGCCATCGGACGAACGCCGGGCTGGCTGGCGCAGTGGGAAGAGATGCTGCTCGATGCCGAGCAGAAGATCGCCCGGCCGCGGCAGGTGTATACGGGGGCCGATAAGCGGGATTACGTGCCGATCGAGAAGAGATAGAAGATCGGGGACGATCAGGGACGATCGGGCGCGCGTCCTTGGAGTGCCCGGGGAATCCTCACCGGCAGCCGCCGCGTCAGGTTCGCGACCTCCGCTTCCAGTGCCGCGCGGGCCTCTGCCACCTCCTGGCGCCGCGCGGCAATCTGGTTCCCAATCCGAGCTTCGAGAGCCGCGGCCCGCTGCCGGGCGTCTTCCATAGAACGGCCGACCATCCGGTCCACCTCCGCGCGGGCCCGCTGTTCAGCCCGGGCGAGTTGTGCCCCGAGTTCCCGCCGGAGGGCCTGCGCCACGACCTGACCCACGTTCGAACCAATGGCGAGCCCCGGGGCCCGGATGGGTCCGGAGAGCCGGGCCTCGATCTCCACCGACCGGAGCCCAGAAACGGCGCGCCACAGTACCCCCTCAGCCCAGGCTCGGCTGCCGACCGCGGCGCGGGGATCGGGCTCGCCCCCCTCTCGGGTCCAGGTAGCGCGATCCGCGCGCCACACCACCCGAGCGCTGAGGTCGTCCCCCACGCGGGTGAGCCCGAGCTGCAAGGCGACCTCCTCGAGGGACAGTCGCGCGCCAAGAGCGGGAAGCACGACGGGCGCAAAGCCGAGTCCGGACAGCGCGACGCGAATGGAATCCCGGATCGGCTCGGTCGTGCGATCGAGGACCGCCGTGACCGCAACGTCACGCGGGCCGGCGGCTCCCCCACGTCGCTCAACCTCGAGCGTCAGCGGGCGGCCGTACAGCGCGGGCTCCGTCGTGAGCCCCGTGAGCGTCGCTGCGTAGCGACCCGCCGCGGCGCTCCGCCCCGAGACCCCTGCATCCAGTTCGAGCTCGATCGCGGCGTAGGCGAGTAGGAATGCCGGCAGGGAAGCCCGGCGCGGGAAGCCCACCGTGAGTCCCGATGCTCTGGCTCGAGCAGGCCCGACGCGGCGCCGCGGGTCCAGCCCCGGAGGCAAGTATTCCTCCGCCAGCCGCAGCCAATAGAGGACGGGTTGGACCCTGGCCAGCACCATGTCCCCGAACAGTGCGGGCGAGAGATCCGGGGAGTCCAGCGATGGGAGCTTGAGCATCCCGAGCGCCCGCCGATAGTCCGCGGTGCGGGCCTCGGCGAGGCCCTGGAGCGCCCCCTTCAGTCCACCAAGGTCCGCCTTGAATCGGTCGTCCAGCCCGTTCACGCGACGGATCAGCGCATCCAGCGCCGCCAACTCCGTCCGCCCGGATTCCGCCAGGGACCGCATGCCCGCGAGTCCGAGCCGCGCCGGGTCGGCCTCCCGCAGCCGCTCCGCCAGCGCCCGCGCCGAGTCGAGCCTGGGACGGGGATCGAGCGTGGCCAGCTCGGACCGCCAGCCGGCTTCCAGCGAATCCCCCCGGGAGACCAGCGACCGAGCCAGGCCAATCGTCGCCAGGCTCTCAGGCCTGATGACGGAGACGTCCACCACGCTGGTGAGCCCGGAGACGTCGAGCGACGGGACCCGAACGTTGCCCGCCCAGGCGGAGATCTCGCGCGCGAGACGCCCACTCGTTGGGCTGCGGCGCGCCAGGGCGCCCGATTCTCGCCTCGGCGTGCCGAACCGGACGCCGCGGATCGCCACGGTGTCAATGACGATCTTCTTCTCCAGTAGCGGCAGCGCCCGAATGTCGGCCACGATTGCGTCCGCTTCGAATAGGTTGCGCATGGGCTCCTCGGGATTCGTCACGGCGAGCCCTGTCAGCCGTACGGCGCCCTCCCCCAGCCGCAGGTCGGCCCCGGCCACGTCAACGCGGGCGCCCACGATCTCGGCGCCGATGTACTCAACGGCACGCTCGGTGGCCCGATCGGCCAGCAGCCACCAGGCCAGGGCGAACAGCCCCCCGAACACCAGCAGCGGACCCACCGCCTTCCACCGAACGACGCGCATCGTTACTCGGGCTGGAACAACCGATAGACGTTGTAGAGCTTGGACGCCGTCACGGCCTTGAAGACCCGGGTTCGAGCCAGGCGTGGGTACAGGTGAACCCGGTACCTGGCAACGCCCAGTCGGACCGCAAAGAACAACGGGAGAGCAGCGGCCGCCCAAACCAGGAAACTGCCGAGCACGATCGAATTGTTGAGGTTCGCGAGCGAGAGGACTGGCGTGTTGTACAGGGCGATCCACAGCGGGGTCAGGGCCGGGGTGTCGAGGAGCAGGCGACGGCCGATCGCGTCGAACGCGGGGTCGAGCGCAAAGCCCAACGGCACGCACGCGGCCCAGCCGAGCATGGCGCCCGGGAACGACACGTTCGCCAGCGTGATGGCCGCGAAGATCACCAGAGTGTGAAGGTTCGCCAGCGGCGTGAGTCCGAGCGAGGCGCCCAGCGCGAATCCGGCGGCCACCTGGCCCGGCGTGCCCTCCGAGTTGAGGGCCCGGACGAGCTGCTGCAATAACTTCAACAGGAGCATCGGCGCTGAAGATAGCCGGCCTTGCGCGGGGCGAGGAGGGAGGAGGAGGCCGGGCAAGACGAGCGCCGCCAGCGACGTGCGCCTCCTCGCCGTCCGTCGCCGCTGCTCGCCTTCCCTCGTGTTCTCAGGTAGTTTCCCGTCCGTTCGCCGGTCGTCCCCGTGTACCCGGGTTGGGGGTACGGGCGCCTTTGTACTGGAGGTACACATGAAGCACGCAGTGGTGGCGCTGGCCGTGCTGCTCTCCGCGTGCCAGCCAGAAGCCGATCAACAACAAACGCAGGCCACGCCGCCCGGTCCCGCCCCTGGCACGCCGGAATGGAAGGTCGCCAACGCCATGAGCGCCGCTCCCGACGCGATCGCCCGGGGGGCAGTGGTCATGGATTTCGGCGCCGAGGGGAAGCTCACGGAACTCCGGGCAGGAACCAACGGGTGGACCTGCCTGCCCGACAATCCCGAGACTCCGGGCAACGACCCCATGTGCGTGGACCAGAACTTCATGGCCTGGGTGACGGGCTGGCTTGGCCGGACGCCTCCCCAAATCAAGGCGGTAGGGTTCGGGTACATGCTCCAGGGCGGAACCGATGCCAGCAACACGGACCCGTTCAAGATGAAGCCGGATTCGGGCGAGGCCTGGGTGGACACCGGCCCGCACGTGATGATGGTGGTCCCGAACGTCGCCGCGCTGGCCGGCCTTCCCACCGATCACGAGAGCGGGCATCCGTACATCATGTGGCAGGGCACGCCGTACGCGCACGTGATGCTGCCGGTGAAATAGGCCGGAGAAGAAGGAAAAGGTGTAAGCGATCTGCTCGCGGGGCTGCTCGGCTGCTCGGTCGAGGGGTGAAAGAGGCGGGAGGAAAACCAAGAAGCGGACGGGGGGCGGGGGGCGGCTCCCCTGACCTCGCATCCCTCACCCCTTACGTTTCTGTCGCCGTGCACGCCCTCGATCCGATCCTCCGTCCCCGCTCCATCGCCGTCATCGGAGCGTCCCGCCAGCCCAACACGATCGGCTGGCAAATCCTCGACAATCTGCTCCGCGCCGGGTTCCAGGGGCCGGTGTACCCGGTGAACCCGAAGGCCATCGCGATTCACTCGATTCCGGCGTACCCCAGCGTCCAGGCCATCGGCGCGCCCGTGGACCTCGGCGTGATCGTGGTACCCAAGGAGCATGTGCTCCAGGTGGCCGAGCAGTGCCTCGAGGCGGGCGTGCGCGGGCTGGTGGTGATCTCCGCAGGTTTCCGCGAGGTCGGCGGCGCGGGGATCGAACGCGAGCAGCAGCTCCTGGACCTGGTCCGCCGCTACGGCGTGCGCATGGTAGGTCCCAACTGCATGGGCGTCATGAACACGGCCGACGACGTCCGCATGAACGCCACGTTCGCCCCTTCGACCCCGCCGCGCGGCCCCGTGGCGTTCATGAGCCAGTCCGGAGCGATGGGGCTGTCCGTGCTGGACTACGCCGAGAGCCTGAACATCGGGATCTCCATGTTCGTTTCGGCGGGCAACAAGGCGGACCTCTCGGGAAACGATTTCCTCACTTACTGGCGGGACGATCCCGCCACCAGCGTCATCCTGATGTATCTCGAGAACTTCGGGAACCCGCGTCGTTTCGTGGAGCTGGCCCGCGAGATCACGCGCGCGAAGCCGATCTGCGTGGTAAAGTCAGGCCGCACGGGTGCGGGCGCGCGGGCCGCCGCTTCGCATACCGGGGCGCTTGCAGGCACCGAGCTGGCCACGGAAGCCATCATTGCGCAGTCGGGGGCGATTCGCGCTCATACGGTGGAAGATCTGTTCGACCTCGCCATGGCCTTCGCCAACCAGCCACTGCCGGACGGCAACCGGGTGGCCGTCGTGACCAACGCCGGCGGTCCGGGGATCATCCTGGCAGACGCGTGCGAGGCCAACGGGCTGTCGGTCGTGTCGCTCACGCCGGAAACGCAGGCCCGGTTGCGCACCAGGCTTCCCGATGAGGCCAGCGTGGGGAATCCGGTGGACCTGATCGCGAGCGCCACCGCGGCCAGCTACGAGTTCGCGCTCTCCACGGTATTCGGCGATCCCAACGTGGATGCCGCCATCGCCGCATTCGTTCCTCCACTTGGCATCCAGGCAAAGGACGTGGCGGAAGCCATCGTGAGGGTGAATGCCCAGTATCCGCACAAACCCCTGCTGGCCGTGCTCATGGGACTCCAGGGGCTTCCCGCCGGGCTGGCCCAGCTGCACGAAGCCAACGTGCCGGCGTACATCTTCCCCGAATCCGCCGCGCGGGCCCTGGGAGCCATGTGGCACCAGCGACGGCGCCGCGACCGGCCTGAGGGTCGCATCCCGTCGTTCCAGACGGATGACGCCGCGGTGGAGAGCATGCTCGATGCTGCCGCGCGAGCGGGCCAAACGCGGCTCAGCGAGCCGGACGCGTTGCGACTCCTCGAGGCGTACGGCATCCCGGTGGCCCCCTGGGCGTTCGTATCGCAGAACGGCAGCCAGAGCCTCGCGTCAGCCGCCGGCGCTGCGGCACAGAAGCTCGGCTTCCCCGTGGCTATCAAGATCGTGAGCGGCGAGATCGTCCATAAGACGGACGTCGGGGGCGTGGTGCTCGACCTCGACAGCGAAGAGGCCGTGGGCCGCGCCGTTCGTTCGATGATCCGCCGAGTCTCTCAAGCGACGGGAGAACGCCCCGAAATCGGCGGCATCCTGGTGCAGCAGATGGCCCCGAAGGGGCGCGAGACCATTGTCGGGCTTACCCGCATGCCTCGCGTGGGACCACTCGTGATGTTCGGGTTGGGGGGGGTCTATGTCGAGGTGCTGCGCGACGTCGTGCTCCGGCTCGCCCCGTTGCGAGACAGCGACGCGGAAGAGATGATTCGTGAAGTGAAGACGCATCGGCTGCTCGAGGGCGTGCGCGGCGAGCCGCCGCGGGACCTCAAGGCCTTGACGACGACGCTGCTGCGCGTCTCCCAGCTCGCCGAGCGACACCCCCGCATCGCAGAACTGGACATCAACCCGCTGCTCGCCCTGGAAAAGGGGGCGGTGGCCGTGGACGCGAGGGTGCAGCTGGAAGGCGATCGGGGGCGCTCGGACACGAACGAGGGCGATCGCGGGCTGCCTCCCGTACATTCTTGATCGTCCGCGATCGTCCTTGATCGCCCCCCCGATCCCACCGCCATGACCCATCTTTGGGACCTATGCACGTCTTCCTAACGGGCGCCACCGGCTTCATCGGCGCCGCGCTGGTCCGCTCGCTCCTCGCGCGTGGGGATCGCTGCACCGTGGTGTCGCGCAGCGGGCGGAATCCGTGGAGGGACGAACGCGTCACCGTGCTGCGGGCCGACCCCACGCGGCCCGGGGACTGGCAGAGCGCGGTCTCCGGCGCGGACGCGGTGGTGAACCTCGCGGGCGAGCGGATTGTGGATCCGCCGCTTCGCTGGACCGACGCGCGCAAGGCGCTGCTCCGGCTGAGTCGGGTGGACACCACCCGCCAGGTGGTGGTGGCCATCAAGAACGCGGCCAAGCGGCCGGGCGTGCTGGTCTCGGGGTCCGCAATCGGGTACTACGGCTCGCGAGGCTCCGACGTCCTCGAGGAATCCGCAGGACCGGGGGACGACTTCCTCGCGCTTCTGGCCCAGGAATGGGAGGCCGCCGCCCTCGACGCACGCGACCTCCTGCCGGTAACCCTGATACGCACCGGAATCGTGCTCGGGAAGGGTGGAGGCGCACTGGAGCCCATGCTCCTGCCCTTCCGCCTCGGGCTGGGCGGGCCCTGGGGAGGGGGCCGCCAGTGGTGGTCGTGGATTCACATCGCAGACGCGGTGGGCATCCTCCGGTTCGCAATCGATCACCCAATCTCCGGGGCCGTGAACGTGACGGCGCCGAACCCGGTACCCGTGGCCGAGTTCGCCACCGCGCTGGGCCGGGCCCTGGACCGACCGGCGGTCCTCCCGGTGCCGGCTATCGCGCTCCGCATCGCGCTCGGCGAGGCCGCCGATGCTCTCCTGGCGAGTCAGCGAGCGGTACCGGCCCGTGCGCTTGCCGCGGGCTACGAGTTCCGGTTTCCCGTCCTCGCGCCCGCGCTCGAGCACCTGCTCAGGTGAACCGTGGCGTTCCGCTGGGTTGGCGTGCCCCGGGCGATCATCCTGCTCTCGATTCTCGCGATTGCCTGGGGCACGAGGCTCGGAACCCGCTGGCCGGCTATCTACTACATGACCGGTCCGTCCATGGAGCCGACCGTCCGCGCGCGGGAACTCTTTGTCACCTGGTCGCCCGCCGGCAGCCTGGTCCGGGGCGATCTGGTGATCTTCGAGTTCCAAGACGCGGACGGGGACTTCCATGTGCTCCGCCGCGTGGTTGGCCTGCCCGGCGACACGCTCGCGATGCAGGACGGCACGCTGTTCCTGAACGGACGGCGCGCCCATGGCCATTCCGCGTCCTCGCGCCTGGCGCCCGTATCTCGCCGTTCGCGCTCGTGAGTGACCTGTACACCTGGGGACCATGGGTCGTCCCCCGGGACTCGGTGTTCCTGCTCTCGGATACGCGCGATCACCTGGGATGGCCCGACAGCCGGTTCATCGGACCCGTGCCGGCGGGACGGGTCATCGCGCGGGCAACCCGCACCGTAACCGGCCGGCCCCTGGCCCGAGCACGATCGCCCTAACGGACTAGAACGAAAAAGGCGCCCTCGAGAAGGACGCCTGGTTCACCCGGCGCTGTGGCGACCGTTCGCGGTCGCTACGATCCAAGCCAGCCGGACTTGCGCCGATCCGGCAAGAGTCTCCGATCGGCCCCGCGGCGTCTATCGAGACCCATGCGTCGCTCGGCTCCGGAGCGCCGCTCGAGCGTCACGGGGACCACGCCCATGCGGCGCTCGCCTGCCCGCCGGTCTCGCGTCGCTCGACGGTCCGGGAGGCTTCGACGACCCCACAACCTGCGCCTGGAGTTCGAGAACCGGTGGAAGCCAAACGGCTCCTGCATCTCGCGATCTCCTGAGGGGGCCGGAACGGGCGTGGGAAAGCCCCCCGAAAATAAGGGCTAAGCTCTTGGGGGCAAGTGCGTTGGATCACTGCGGCAGCATACGCCGCCGCCCCGCAACAGGACCCAGCCCCTGCCTAGACCAGTTGCCGCATGTTCCCCCGACGCACCCCGGGGCCTTGAGGACGTGGACCAGCCCAGAGGCATGCCAGCCGAAATCACTGGAAAAAGCATACCATGTCCGGGGATGCGCTTCGTCCCACCTTCGAAGGGCCGTCGAATTGTGGAGTCGGGGTGGTATGGAGACGCGACGTGCCGGCCGCGGCGTGCCCGGCGCCGCCGCGAAGAGCCACCGGTCGGATTTGAACCGACGACCGCTCGATTACGAATCGAGAGCTCTACCACTGAGCTACGGTGGCGAGGGAAACTCATGCCCTGGCCCGGATTCGAACCGGGATGCCTTGCGGCGCTGCCCCCTCAAGACAGTGTGTCTACCAGTTCCACCACCAGGGCGGGAAGCCCAAGGATTATGGGCCGCGAAGCGTTGCAACTTACCGGGCCGCCGGCTGCGGGGTCAAGCGACGCCGCGCCGGCCTGGCGCGTTGGAGGACCGAGCGCCGCGCGCGCCGCTATCGGACCGCGCTGGGGCCCTGGGCGCCCGGTGCGTAGTACGGGTTCGCGCCGGCGCTGTGATCCGTGATGTCCTTGAGGCCGCGAATCCCGGGCACCGCTTGCCGGAGCGCGGTCTCGATTCCCTGCCGCAGGGTGACGGTGGCCATACCACAGCCCTGGCAGCCACCCATCATGCGGACCACAACCGTGCCATCCTGCACGTCCACCAGGTCCACCCGGCCGCCGTGCCGCGCCACCATGGGGTTGATGTCGTCGCGGAAGATCTCGCGAACGACGTCGTACATGACGTCGTCGTCGGATTGGGTGCGTGGCGTGTTCGGCATTGGTGGCAATTTAAACCGGCGAGAAGGGCTGGGGCAGCGGGCGGGGGGGAGACGGCGGCGCGGGCAGCTGACCCGGGACCGGCACCAGCTTGCAGCAGCGAGCGCCGGTCGGCATGGCGGCACGGGGGACCG